>CAYVGP010000078.1:0-5755 GCA_964451135.1 uncultured Methanosarcinales archaeon | reverse complement strand
AGGGCACTGGGCAAGGGGCCAGTAGATGCTGTCCTCTGTATCCACCCTCAGGGTGTAGGTTCCCGGTGTTGAAACAGAGAAGTCGTCAACCACTGCGCCCTCTGTGTTTGAGGGGAATGGCTGGGTGTAGGTGCGGTCAAGGATGGTGCTTGTGCCTTTTTTCAGGATGACCCTCAGCTTTCTTTTGTCTTGCCCCTCTTCAGGCTCATTCTTTGTGTACTTGTCAAAAAAGATGTAGTTGTAGTCTCCCGGAGTGAGGAACAGGGAGTTCTCCTGCTGGTCATCAATGACTATCTGCAGGGAATCAAGGTCGTAGACAGGGCTTGATGCGTCCTGCGCAAGAAAACCCTGCACCCTTCTCGCCCCCTCGCCGGCAGAGCCCATTATTCTGACAGAATCTCCCGGAGAGGTTGAGAGGGAGTAAACCTTGATGTGGAACGGGCTTGTTATCTCCTTCTCAAGCACAAGAGAAGCTGGAACGCTGTTTATCTTTGCTGAAAGAACCGCGTCCGCCCTTGCAAAAACAAGGAGCTGATCTCTTTGCACTGTGAATGTTGCGTCAATGCTCTGGAATGGGTTGCCTGAGTAAAGGTAAAGCTCGCCCTGCCCGGTGCATGTCTGGACAGGGATTTTCACTATTTTCGTCGTGGTTCCAGTTGCGTGCGCAAACGAGGCGAAGAGCGCTGTGGCAAGGAGCAAGAGAACAAGCTTGAAGAGCCCGAGAAACACGGACTCCGCCTTCTCCCCCCTCAGGGATATTTCCCCCCGCTTCTTGTTCATCTTGGCACTCCGTCAAAAAATGAAAAAGTTTTAAATTGCCTCCCCCCAGAAATAAATCTGGCCGTCGCTGAAGTCCCCGTTGCACGGCTCAGGCAGAGAAAGCCTGAACGTAATGGCGAGCTCTGCGCCCGGAGAGAGCACGTTTCCTGCGTAGTACTTCTTGCCGCCTAGTTCAACAATGGCCGGTCCCTCTATGATTGGCTGCCTGCCGTAAATGTTGTCGTCCCCCGGGAAAGGACCGTCCTCGTTCCCGTTTTCGTAGGGAATCCAGTAGTAGCCCTCGGTCTCACCGGGAGGCATCCTGCCAGTCTTGGCGCCTGTCGCGTAGTTGCCGTTTGTTGCGAAATACGCGAGGTTTTGCAGCGACAGGATGTTGCTGGTCGGGCACTTCGCTCCGGAGCTGTCCGGGTCATAGAAGTCAGTGCCGCTGATAAACATGTTCAGCAAAACACCGCTGCCTGCATCAGCGTCGTTCCTGATAAGCAAAGTGTCGCTGTACGAGTTGCTCCCAGGCCTCACAGTCCCGAAGTCAAGGCTGCCAACAACCTCCAAAGCAATCACCGGGTTCAAGAACCAATACTCGTTCTCATCAAAAGTCCCCAGGTTGCCGTCAACATCTTCAGCCTCAACAGTCACAAAGTACTCACCGTACATGCTGTCGTAGGGCTCAACAGTGAATATGCACTTGTAGTGAGCCATGGTGTCAGGGTTGAAAGTTGTTATCCTTTCCTCAAGTATTCTTGCGTTGTACTCGGAGATGTCTTCTCCTCTTCCGAGGCCCTCCCTGTTGCAGTTCGCCTCTATTGAGCCGTCGCCTGCCTGCTGGCCTGAGCCGCTTATAGTTATATAGACATCCTTTATTTTGTCAGCTCCGTTCTTGTCCAGCACAATAACGTCCCAGACTATCTGCTCGCCCTCAAACGCGTAGTTCTCAACCCTCTCAACAAGTTCAGTGCCTCCGTCAGCCCTGTTGTGGAGTATCCTTCTCTCAGGGCTCATCCACACAAGAGGCGCGAAATCCTCTGTCTCCATCTTCACCCCTATTCCGAGAACAGGCCCGTCCCTTCCTCTTCCTCCTGCAAGCCTCACTGATTTCTCGCTGTCGTCGTCAGGGCTCTGGCACTGGGCATCGTCGGGGTAGTCTATGTAGCCGTCGTTGTCGTTGTCAATGAGGTCAGAGCACTGGGGATGGGACTGAAGGGTTGCGTTCAGCACAAGCAGGGACTTCGGAAGCAAGGCGAGGGTTGTGCTGTGCTTCGCCCCCTTCTGCGCAAACAGCTCCACGTTCAGCTCAGTAAAGCTCGGGAAGCTGTCAGGAAAGCTTATCATGTAGTTCCCGGAGCTGTCGGTTGTGTTCTGCCCCACAGGGCTTCCCTCAACAGTTGCTTTGACAAGGGCGCCCTGCACCGGGGTGATGCCGTTTGTGTCAAACACTGTTCCTGAAAGAACAAGGTTCTGCGCGGATGCGGCTGAGGCCAAAGCCAAAACCAGCACAGCGCTTACAATAATAAGTCTCTTTTGTTTCATGATTCTCCCCCACTGAATTTTCAACGAACATTTCCGGGCCGTGCCTTGCCCGGAACATTTCCTTATGCTATTGTGCCCCTTCCGTTATGCAAGCGCCGGGCAGCTGCCAGCCATCTTTTCTTGCAAGGCAGCTTCATCCGGCCGTGAGCATGATTCTTCCTCTCAAAGCATTGCTTAACTGAATCCCCCTCTCTTTCTGCGTTTCTGAAAAAGAAAAAAAAGAAAAAATGTGGTGGCAACCTTAGATGGCCTCTCCCCAGAAATAAATCTGGCCGTCGCTGAAGTCCCCGTTGCACGGCTCAGGCAGAGCAAGCCTGAAGGTCATTGCTATCTCTGCGCCCGGTGCGAGAACGTTACCCAACGGATAAGTCGTGCCAGGTATTGAGCCCTGGCCTTCTATAATTGGAGCCCTGTCGTCCTCGTCGCCGGTCTCGTAAGGGATACCGTAGTAGCCCTCAGAGCCGCCTATGGTGTTTTCTCTTGCCGTATATCCCTGCAAGGTGTGGTAGTTGCCGTTTGTTGCGTAGTACGCGAGGTTTTGCAGCGACAGGATGTTGCTGGTCGGGCACTTCGCTCCGGAGCTGTCCGGGTCATAGAAGTCAGTGCCGCTGATAAACATGTTCAGCAAAACACCGCTGCCTGCATCAGCGTCGTTCCTGATAAGCAAAGTGTCGCTGTACGAGTTGCTCCCAGGCCTCACAGTCCCGAAGTCAAGGCTGCCAACAACCTCCAAAGCAATCACCGGGTTCAAGAACCAATACTCGTTCTCATCAAAAGTCCCCAGGTTGCCGTCAACATCCTCAGCCTCAACAGTCACAAAGTACTCACCGTACATGCTGTCAGGTGTCTCCACTGTCAGGGTGCAGAGGTAGATGTTCATGGTGTTCGGATTCCACTCAACGTCTTCCTCAAGCTCCTTTACGTTGAAGTTGCGGTAGCTTGGCCCGCTCTCAGGGTCAGCATCTTTGAAGAAGTCCCTTAACTCCTCCAGATCATTCAACCCCTGGCTGTTGCCATCCCAATGAGGCGGTATCTGGAGCTGGTTGCAGTTCGCTTCTATGTCGTTGCCTGTTCCCTGGCCGCTGCCTATTGTGACATAGACGTCAGATATCTTGTCGTCTCCGTTCTTGTCCCACACAAGCACAAGCCAGTGTATCTGCTCGCCCTCGAACGCGTAGTTCTCCACGCGCTCAACAAGCACTTTGCCGCCGTCAGCGTTGTTGTGGGTGATGAATCTCTCGGGGTACATGAAGACTCTCGGCACAAAGTTCTCTGTCTGCATGTCAATGCCAAGGCCTGTTCCCACTGTCGGCGTCTCTGCCATCACAAACGGCACAGCAGCCAGCACAGTCATCAGACCCACGATAAAGCCCAATAGCTTTTTCATTTTCCCTTACCTCCTGCTTTTTTTGCTGACTGCGGCTGTGACAGCCCAGTCAGCGGATAGTAGCCAGTTCACGGCTGGCTACGCCCCGCGTAATCGCGAGGTGCGCCCTCGTTGCCTCATGGGGCGCTGACCCGGCCCCTCTTCTCCTGGGAAAAGTCAGGCCGAGCCGGACTGTGAACATAAAGTCATGAAGTCATGAAAGTGAAAAGCCCTCTGCTCTCATTGGCTTGTTCTGCGCAGCTCAAGCTGGGTTCTGCGCTCTGAAAGAAGTTCTGAATGTCTGCTACGCAGGCAACAGCGGCATAGCGCCCCCCACCAAACTCGTCTTTATTCATATATTATTGACCCCCCTCATACCTGCTTTTTTGTAACTTTTCTTGTGTGGCTACTTCATGTTGCCATTCAATCATGATGTTAGCCAGAGTTTATCTGAGAGTAGTATCAGATATATAAACACTTCTGTATTCCAACGTATAGACGACATAAAAGAAAAAATGGGGGAACACTGGGCAGTTACGACAGAATTTCAGAATAGATTTTCCGACGAGAAAATCAAAAAGGCAAGCGCATTCGCCATAAGCCAGTTACAAAAAAAAAGTATTTATAGTTTTACAAAAAAAAGGCGTTTTTACTATGCCCTCGTGTTCCTATGCTGCGATAATGGAAAAAGATTATAAACAAAATGCCACACCAACCAGCCACAGGCGTGAATTCGCGTGAAAAAAGGCAAATGAAAACCAGAAGCAGTTGCGTGGCTTGCATGCGAAATCAAAAACCAAGAAACATGAGCTGAAAAATGGCGAAAAAGAAGATAGTTGTGATGGCGTCGGGAAGCGGCACCAACCTGCAGTCAATAATCAACAAGTGCAAAAAGGGAAGGATAAAGGCAGATGTCGCTGCAGTAATATCAGACAAGGAGAACGCATTTGCGCTTGAAAGGGCGAGGAAGGCAGGCATACCAGCGCATTTCGTCAGCCCAAAGGGGAAAACAAGAGAGGAATACGACAGGGAAACGAGCAGGATAATAGAGAGGTACAACCCTGACCTCATCGTGCTTGCCGGCTACATGCGGCTGCTCTCTCCCTGGTTTGTGAGGAAATACAAGCACAGAATAATCAACATCCACCCTGCGCTGCTTCCTGCATTTCCCGGCACGAGGGGCTACGAGGAGGCATGGGAGTACGGAGTCAAGATATCAGGTTGCACTGTTCATTTCGTTGACGAGGGGGTGGACACAGGACCCATAATCCTCCAGAAGCCCAACCCCGTAAGGGAGGACGACACATTTGAGAGCTTCAAGAGGAGAGGGCTGCGCATAGAGCACAGGGCCCTGCCAGAGGCAATAAACCTCTTTCTCAACGGGCGGCTGAAAGTGGAGGGAAGAAGGGTGAGGATTCTCCCCCGAAGGCGGGGAAAGAAAAAATGAGCGCAAGGGTTTATTTTGCGACCACCAACCCCCACAAGGTAAGGCAGGCGAGGGCTGTGCTCGGAAAATGGGGCGTTGAGGTGCGATGGCTGAGAAGAAGCTACGACGAGTCCTCTGACGACAGCATTTACGAAATTGCAAGAAAGGCAGTTGCCTCCCTGGCAGAGAAAGAGAAAAAGCCGGTGGTTGTTGAGGACACCGGGGTGTTCTTCAAGGCTTACAAAAACTTCCCGGGAGCATTTCCGAAGTTCGTGTTCAACAGCATAGGGTACGAGGGAATATTCAGGCTTCTCAGGGGAAAGAGCAAGGAAGCTGAGTTCGTTTCTGCTGTTGGCTACTGCGAGCCCGGCAAAAAAGCGATTCTCTTCACAGGAACCATGAGGGGAAGGGTGCAGCTGAAGGCGGTTTTCAGGAACAAGGACGTGCTGCCATACGAGAGAATTTTCATCCCAGAAGGCAAAAGAGAAGTTCTCGCCTCTCTTTCACAGCAAGAAAAGCTTGCGCTCCTTCACAGGGCAAAGGCATTTGAGAAGCTCGGCCGGCATCTCAGAGGAAAAGCCGGCAGAAAATAATTCAAGTGTTACTCCAGAGTGAATAATTTCAAAGGTTTTTTATAATAGAACAGCTTCCTTCTC
>CAYVGP010000077.1:0-5835 GCA_964451135.1 uncultured Methanosarcinales archaeon | reverse complement strand
GCACTATAAAAAGTTTCGTCACTACAAAAAAGTATTAAGAATGCTTTTTATAATAAGCGCTTCCATAGACAAGAACATGGCTGAACTTAAGCGAGTTCTAGGGTTTCCCTCCCTTCTACTCATAACCATCAATTCAATCATGGGAACAGGGATTTACTTTCTCATCGCTAACGGAGCCAAGTACGCAGGGCCGGCCTCCATTATCTCATGGGCGATAGTGGGGCTGATCTCAATATACATATCCGCCTGCTTTGGCGAGCTGGCAAGCATGTACCCCAAAGCAGGGGGAGTTTACGAATTCGCAAAGCAGACATACGGCAGGTTCTTCTCATTTCTCATAGGGTGGCTTGCCTTCATAATAGGAAACATAACCATCGCAATGCTGATAGTCGGGGCCATCCAGTACCTGCTGCCTTTTCCTGCGCAGGGGCTCAAGATAGCGATTTGCCTTTTCTTTCTTTTGCTTTTCAACTACTTTGCTTACAGGGGGATGAAGACCAGCGCAGTAATGCTCATAGTTTTCGCAATCATCACGCTCGGTGTAATACTGGTGGTTATCTTTATTGGTGCAACGAACTTTGACTTGAACAGGTTCAGGCCCTTCTTCACGCACGGAAAGGCGAGCATAATCATAGCAGTATTTTTCATAATGGAGACCTTCTTCGGCTGGGAAACAGCGGTTAATCTGAGCGAGGAGACCAAGAACCCTGAGAAAGTGATGCCAAAGGCTCTTCTAGCCGCAACAGCGATAATAGTGGTGGTTGCCCTCGGGCTGGCCGTGACTGCGATAGGCGCAATAGGGTGGGAGAAGCTTGCCCAGAGCCAGTCTCCGCTGGCAACAATCGTGAGCGAGGTTCTCGGTACCAAGTGGGTGGATGCAATAATACTCGGGACGTATGTATCCATAATAGGGGCAGTTGCCGGCTGGGTTGTTTCCTCTCCGAGGCTCATCCTGGCTCTCACAAGAGACAAGCTCTTCCTGAGCCACTTTGAGAAGATACACCCCAAGTACAACACCCCTTCAAGAGCAATCGTGTTCCAGGCCATAGTGTCAAGCATTCTTGTCGTTGTTGGAATGGGGTCGTACAATGCCCTCCTGTCCCTCCTGGTTCCGCTCGCCCTCATAATGTATTCTATTGTGCTGCTCTCCCTGGTTCTCCAGAGATTCAAGAACCCTGACAGGCCAAGGCCGTTCAAGGTTTGGTTTGGGAGAACAGGGCCTCTGATAGTGATAGGACTCTTTGGCTACCTGATTTACACGTGGGTAACTGTTGAGGAGGGAGCGCTTGCCCTGCTGAACCTCGGGGTCTCGTTCATAGGCATAGGAATACCCCTCTACTTCCTGATAGAGCTGTACTACGACCCGAAGATGATAACCGAGGTGAGCGACTTAACGGCTTACGCCTCGCTCGTAACAGAGGACCTCACTCTTCCACGGCACATAAGGCGCACAATCCTGAACATACTCGGAAACATGGAGGGCAAGACCGTTGTTGAGTACGGGTGCAGTGTTGGAACCTTAACTCTCCTGCTTGCTGAGAGAGTAGGGCCCTCGGGAAAGGTCTATGCAGTGGACATCTCAAAGAACGACCTCAAGATTACGCAGAAGAGGGTTGAGAGGGCGATGTGGCAGGCCCAGGGGAGAAAGCACGGAAGAATCCTGATTCTTCACGACGACTTGCAGGTTGTGAGGGTTCACGAGTCAATTGACTATGCTGACGTCGTGGTCTCTGTAGGCATGCTCAGCTACCTGCAGGACGTGAACAGGGTGCTGAGGGACTTATACAAAATAATGCCTTACGGCGGAAAGATATGCTTTGTTGAGTACGGGGACTTCTTCAAGATACTTCCCAACGTTGAGTGGCTCTCAGACAACAACACGATTGAGGAAGTGTTCAGGCAGGCAGGATTTTCTGTGCAGGTGACGAGGAAGAAGGGCTTGTTCTGGAACTACATATACGTCTACGGCATAAAGTCAGAGGACGACGTTCCGTTCATCTGAACTTAAACAGCAAAACTTCAACACTTTTTTAAATCGCCGAAGATTCTCCTTTCCCGAAGATGAAGCGGATATACCTTGACAACGCAGCCACAACCCCTGTTGATCCCGAGGTAATAGAAGCGATGGCCCCATTTATGAGGGAAAGGTTCGGAAACCCCTCGTCCCCTCACTTCTATGGAAGGGAAGCAAGGGAAGCAGTGGAGAGCGCTGCCCTGAGGATAGGGAAGAGGTTTGGGGCAGAGCCGTACGAGGTGTGCTTCACATCAGGGGGCACAGAATCCAACAACCTTGCAATAAAGGGGGTTGCCCTGAGCAGAAAGGGCTGCGGCATAATAACCCAACAAACCGAGCACAAGAGCGTTTTGGAAGCAGTTGGGTGGCTTAGCAGGAACGGCTGGGAGGCGGAGGTTCTTCCTGTTGACAAACAGGGAATGCTTGACCCTGAAAAAGTGAGGGAAAAAATCACTCCTAAAACAAGGCTTGTCAGCGTCATGCATGCTAACAACGAGATAGGCACTGTGCAGAGAATCAGGGAAATAAAAAGGGCATGCGAGGAGGAAGGGGTGCTGCTGCACGTGGACGCTGTGCAGAGCTTTGGAAAGATTGAGGTAAGCATTGAGATGGCTGACCTGATATCTGTGAGCGCCCACAAGATAAACGGACCAAAAGGAGCGGGCTGCCTTATTGTGAGGGAAGGGGTGAGGCTGAGCCCCCTGATTCACGGCGGCTTATCAGGACACGCTGCGAGAAGCGGAACATTGAACGTTGCGGGAATCGTGGGGCTTGCGAAGGCATGCGAGATAAGCACCCCGGAGAAATACGAGGAAGTTAGGAAAAGGACTGAGAGGTTCGTCAAGAAGATTCTGGCCAATAGTGAAAGGTCGTGGCTGAACGGCCACCCTGAAATGCGAGTTCCCGGAATAGCCAATATCACCTTCAGGGGAATTGAGGCAGACTCCCTTGTGGCAAGGCTTGACAAGTTGGGGGTGTGCTGCTCAACAGGCTCTGCTTGCACAGAAGCAGAGAAAAAAGCAAGCGATGTCCTCAAGGCAATAGGGCTGAGCGAGAAGGACGCAAATTCAAGCGTGAGGTTCAGCGTGGGAATCCAGAACACTGATGAGGAGCTGGAAGAGGCTGCCGAGATTGTGGCAAGGGAAGTGAACAGGATAAGGGAGCTGGAAAGGGGCTAGTCGCGAAAAGCAGAAGCCAGCGCACCCGCTTCGCTCTGAGAAACAGGGAGGGATGCGCCAAAAATCTTTTTCAAAAAACATAGTGGGTGTCAAGACCCTGAAGAGGGGCAGGGCAAAAATGGAGGAAAAAGGAATACGGCTGGTCTTGCATTACAGCGAGATTGGCACGAAGGGAAAGAACAGGAGAGAGTTTGAGAGATCCCTCCGAAGAAACATCCAAGCAGCGCTAGGCAATGCAGTCTCCATGCCGAGGCTGGAGTATGGAAGGATAGTGTGCGAGATGAGAAGCAGGGAGCAGTGGGAAGAGGCAAAAGAAAGCCTTTCGCTGATGCCGGGAATAGCAAGGGCAGGCATAGGGAAGGCATGCATGCTGGATATAGCTGACATAAAGAGAGAAGCCCTTGAGGCATTCAATGAAAAAAAGGGGAAAACATTCAGGGTTGCCACGAAAAGGTCAAACAAGGAATTTCCTCTTTCGTCCATAGAGGTGAACAAGGAAGTTGGGCGTTTTATAGCTGACAGCACAGGTTCCAAGGTAGAGCTGAAAAACCCTGAAACAACCATAAGCATAGAGATAGGAAGCAGCGAGGCGTATGTCTTCTTTGAGGAAGTCAAGGGGATAGGCGGGCTGCCTGTCGGCTCAAGCGGAAAAGTTGTGTCGCTTCTCTCAGGCGGCATAGACAGCCCTGTTGCCTCTTTCCTTGCAATGAAGAGGGGGTGCAGGGTTGTGTTTGTTCACGCATTCAACTCAACCCAGGCAGGCGAAGGGGCGTTGGGAAAAGTGAGGGACATAGTGAAGCAGCTCACAAGAATACAGCTAAGCTCAACACTTTACATAGTCCCCTTCAGGGAGCTGCAGCAGGAGATAGTCATGAATGCTCCCTCCAAGCTGAGAATGATCCTTTACAGGAGAATGATGATGAGAATAGCGGAGGAGATTGCGAAAAAAGAGAACGCAAAGGCGATAATCACCGGGGACAGCATAGGCCAGGTGGCTTCCCAGACTCTGGAGAACATAGGGTGCATCTATCACGGCTCGCGCCTTCCAGTGCTTCCCCCGCTGATAGGCATGACAAAGGAGGAGATAGTGTCCATAGCGAAGAGAATAGGCACCTACCCCCACTCCATAAGGCCCTACCCTGACTGCTGCTCGTTCATGATAGCAAAGCACCCTGAAACAAAGGGAAAGCTGGACGAAATACTCAAATACGAGAAAGCGATAAGCCATGAAGAAGTGAGGAAGTGCGCTGATAAAGCGAGAGTGGAGAGATATAATTATCCGCAGATTGAAAAAGACAAAGAAAATGGGCACTGACGCAAGCAATAAATCTGCCAAGTGTCACGATGAGTTCAGTTCCGTGGAAAAACAGAACAACTGTCCTGATAACAACTTCCAAGGAGAAGCGCACACTAAAAGTTTCAAAAGACATCAGGAATGCCCTTATGAAAAACAAAGTAATAATTCCTAGGGAAAAAATTCTTGAGTGGTATGAAGAAGAATACAGCAATGGAGGCACTGGATCCATATACGGCCCTCCTAAAAAACAATTACTCTCTTTTTTTGATATACTGGAAAAAAATAATGTTAAAAGCGTTCTGGAATTGGGCTGTGGGGATGGAAGAAACTTATTTGAACTAGCTAAACGAGGATTTTACAGCACAGGCGTTGATTTGGTTGGAAAAATAGTTGTAGAAAAAAATGCAAAAGAGAATAAGTTAGACCACTTGATTGAATTTATAGAAGCAGACATAACACAACTCACGTTAAATAAGAAATTTGACGCAGTCATATGCTCAGAAGTCCTTCACTTGATTGAAAGAGAATACTTGCAGCGTATCATGGAGAAGATGGATTCTTTCTTAAGCGGCGGGGGCTTCATCTATGTGGACATACTGACAGAGCTAAAAAGAACATTCGCAAAAACAAAAGAAGAGTTTGAGTACGCAGATCAACCTAATTACACAAGCAATGAAATAAAAGATTTTTTTGAAGATTACTTTAAAGACTGGGACATAATTGAGGTCTCAGCCTACTCAGATAAGCAAAGTTGGCCTCTCAAAAAGGGCAGTTACCCTCTGCCGCAGTATATCTGGGAAGGAGTCTATGTTTGTATCGTGTCACAAAAACCGCGAAGGAACAGAGAGCGGGATTTTGAGAAGCAAAGATAAGCAAAAAAGAACTACCTGCTTGCGTCAGCCTGCCTCTCCAGCTCGTTCTTCTTGGCAATGGCGTTGGAGTGCGGGGAGAGCTGGTACGCGGCAAGGATTTCCTCTGCGAGAGACGCCACAATTGACTTGGGGGTGTTGAAAGACCTGGCGTATGCCCCCTGAACCATGAAGCGCAGGGCTATGTCAATTCTTCTCTGGGGAGAGCACTCAACCGCCTTGGGGTATCTCGCTCCGCCGTACTCAATGCTCACTGTTTCCTCTCTTGGGGCAGCGTTCTCAACAGCCCTGACAAAGACCTCGACAGGGTTCTTGCCTGTCTTCCGCTCAATGAGCTTGAAGGCCTCCTCAACAACGCTGTAAACCTTTGTGCTTTTCCCGGTTGTGTGGCCTGAGCTTCTGTAATGCTTCTTTCCCTTGTGGCCCGGCACCATCAGCTTGTTTATTAGCCGTTCAACTATGTTTATCTTTGACTTG
>CAYVGP010000076.1:0-5879 GCA_964451135.1 uncultured Methanosarcinales archaeon | reverse complement strand
ACTGTGTATTTTCCGGGCTGCTCGGGGAACATGAAGTAGCCGGCTATGCCGCTTCCCTGCGTTGTGAAGAAGAAGCCCGGGCCTGTTATTGTTATCGTGTGGTTGCTTTCGTCCCTTCCAACGACTGTTATGTCCACCTGCTCCCCCACAATGAACTCCTCTCTGTCAATGAGTATGTCGTAGGGTATGCAGGGGCCGCAGCCGCCCCCGCAGTCCACGTCCTCCTCCCCGGGGTCCCTGACGCCGTTGGCGCAGCTCCCTGCTGTTTCGTTGCCGGCAGAGCTGGCTGTTATTGTTATTGTTCTTGTCTGCGTGTTTCCTGCCCTGTCCCTTGCTGTTATCGTGGCTGAGGCAGAGTCTTTCCCCTGCTCAAGGATTATGGACAGCTTCATGCCCGCGCTTTCGTTGAGCTCTGCCCACGCGCTTTTGTTTCCTGACTCAAGGGTCGCGTTCTCAAGCTCCGCCACAACAATGGCTTCCTCATTCACCCTGACTGTGAGGTTGAGAGTCCTGTTCTCCGCTGTGTACGTGCTGTTGTCTGGTTGGGGCAGGACCTCTATTTGCGGCTTTGTTGTGTCAATTACGACTGCTGACTTGGCCTCCGAGAACTGTGAGGAGTTGAAAAACAGGCAGGTGTCTGTGAGAATGTAGCTTCCCTCCCCTGCGCTGAGGTTTTGCTCTGTTGTGTTACCTGCAGGTATGTACTGCTTGACTATTGTGTCGTTGAGGTAGAGGTTGCAGCTCGCGTTCTGGGCGAAGCCGTGGTAAACCTCAACTGTGAAGTTCGTGGAGTTTATGTAGCTGTTGTTTTGAGGGAACACGAATGAGTGGTTGTTCTGCCCTGCCCCTGCAACTGCCGCAGCCGCCATCATGAGCGCGAGAGCGGCAAGCGCGTTCATGATTCCTGTTTTCGCTGCTTCTGCCCTCACTGCGCCCCACCCCTTTCCTCTCTTGGGCTGCCCTGTCCCCTGCCTCCTTTGCTTGTTTCTCCGCCCAGCCAGAACTCAGGCAGTTTATCCCTCTGCCACTCCATGAACCTTGCCCTTAGAATGCTTCTTATCTCCTCGCTCAGGTCCAGATAGCTTCCCCTAGAAACCTCCTCCTCAAGCCGTTCTTTCAGCGCCCTTGGCAGCTTAACTGTCACTATGACGTCTTTCAATGCTGATACCTCTGAATCTCTGCTGTTTTCGCAGGTGGTCTCTTGCGAAGTCCCTTATGGCTTCTGACCTTGAGTGGTAAAGCCCGCTCCTGACAAGCTCGTCCAGCCACAGAACTATTGGTTTGGGTATTCTCACTGTCACTGTCTCAACTTCCTTCTGCCACTCTTGCTTATGCATTTGTATTTCTTATGTATTCTTTTTGTAATATTTAAGTTTTTCTATGCTCGCCTACAATGACAAATATGGTCTTTTTGTTCATTAATTTGGGATTATTCGTATTCTTTCTGTATTCTTCCTGTATTCTCTCTGTGTTATTCGTTGGAAGGAAAGCTTTAAATACTTTTTGGGATGCATGGCTATTGCCGGGAGGGAGGTGCGCTGCGCTGTCATGCAAGAACATAGAAACCGAAATATGCCCCAGCGAGCTACCATGACAACAAGAACGACTATGAAAATCCCTGCCTTGCATAAAAAAAGAGGCAAGTCCCTTATGAATAAAAGACTATTCGTTGTGCTTTTATGCCTTCTGTTTTTCGTGCCATTCTCCTCTGCGGTAAAGGTCATATCAAACTCCCAGGACTGGAGGGACGTCTATTCTGTCATGCTTTACTCAAATCTTCGCGGCGACGCCGGGGCGTTCCTGGTGAGCCAGAGGCACGCGTCCCTCATCCTGAACTCAATTCCAAGGGGGACGCAGATTCAGGTCTTCAGCTCCCCCACCCGGCCCTACATCGTGGGGTATGAGAGCTTCCTTGAGAGCAGGGGCTACCCTGCCACAGAGGAGCTGCTTGACAACATAAACCTTGAGCTTGCAAGGCGGCTTGAGAACGTCTCCTCATACATAATAATAGACGACTCGTACGGCTACAACGCTGTGAGCGTGGCTCCCTACGCAGTTGTCTCCAAGTCATACGTGATATTCGCTGACAGGAACAACATAGACGACGTTGATGCTTTTTTTGCTGAGAGGCCTCCCAAGAAGCTCATCATCTACGGCATAGTTGACAGGGAAGTCCGGAACGCCCTTGCCCAGTACAACCCCGAAATAATAAACTTTGACGGCGACAGGTTCAAGAACAACATAGCCATAGTCAAGAAGTACCAGCAGATTGCCCCTAAAAAGCAGGTCATACTCACAAACGGCGAGTTCATAGAGCAGGAGATAATGAGCGGTCTTGAGCCCGTGCTATTCCTCGGCCAGCAGAACGTCCCTGACGAGATAAGAAAATACATAAGGGACGAGAGCGGCTTTGAGGTCGCTGTCCTCATAGGAAACCAGTACGTCGGCTCTGCAACCGCAATAAGAAGGGCTACAGGAGTGAGCGTCTTCGTCAAGTTCGCCCAGAGCGCCAGGGCTCCCCAGGGAGCCATAAACCCTGTTGAGGGGCTTGACATGTTCTTCGTGCCCCAGATAATCCTAAACCTTGAGCTCTTCTCTGTTGAGTACAACGAAGCAACAGGCATGCTTGAGGTAACCCTGAAAAACAACGTGGAGCAGGCAACATACTTCAAGGGCACCTACACTGTGAAGGACCAGAACTCAAGCCAGACCGTCGGGGACGTGGAGCCGGTGTTCCTTGACGGAAACTCCCTGATAACGCTGACATACCCTATTGACCCTGTGTCAGGAAACGCACTCGTTGAGGCATTCATCGTCTACGGCGAGAGCAAGTTCTCCCTTGAAAGAACAATCGACGGCACATTCAACGTCTCTGTGATAAAGGTTCTTGACGAGTCAAAGCTGGAGATAATCGGCGCCTACTACGACCTTCCAAACAAGCGCTTTGTTGTGACAATAAAAAACACAGGAAGCGTTGAGCTTTTCGCTGACGTAATAATCAGGGACATCAAGATAGACGGCATTGTCCAGCAGATAGGCACAGGAAAGGAGCCCCTCAAAATCAGTCCGGGGAAGAAGGCGAAGGTCTTCATTGACGCAGACCTCGCGGAAGAGGACATAAGGGCAAATCCCAGAATAAGGGTGGTGGCGAGGTACGGCCAGCGGGCAGCAGGGCTAGTGAAGAAGGCGGAGGCGGAGATGGAGCTGAAGGTGAAGAGGGTTGACATTGTCTATTACGGCCTCATCCTTGCAATAGTAATACTCTTCCTCGTAATCATCTTCACAAGGAAGAAGAAGTGCAGGCACTGCAAGCACAAGAACCCAAGGAGAAGAAAGACATGCGAGAAGTGCGGGGAGAAACTGGACTGATTCCTTCTCTGAGTCTATTTTGGCGAAAGGCGAAAACTATTTATATTTGCGACATCTCATTACTCTTTTATGATAGACCTGCTCAACATTGTTCTGCTCCTGATTTTGCTGATTTTCGCGGGAGTCTCTATTTACAGGATACTTAAGTCAGGCGCTTTGCTTAAAGACGGAAAGCTAAACAAAAAACAAAACCCCGTGTTTTACTATTCAATGTTGGTGTTTCTCTTCATCTTTGCGTTTCTTTTGCTTTTTCTTTTGGTTGCGAGCTTCCAGGTATGATTTTATGAAGCACCGCATTCTTTTCTCCTAGAAATGGCATGCTGAACAAGAAGACGCTTTTCTTGTTGTTCTTAGCGCCGCTCCTTGTTCTCTTCTTCTCTCGCGCAGGGGCATGCTTTGGAGTGCGGCATTATGAACTTTCTTGTTTTTTCCGCACCTAAGAACTCTTCTTTGCCGCTTTCGCTTTCCTGTAAGCCCTCGCGATGTTGTCAAGGAACCTCTCAAAGTCTTCCTTTGAGACGCAGGCCCCGCAGGCGTGCTCGTGGCCCCCGCCGTACCCCCTCACGTTTGACAGCGCAGCCTGAAGGATTCCGGGCAGCTCAACGCTCTTGCTTCTCAGCGACATCTTGACCTCGCTGTTCTTCTCCCTTCCCACTATGACCAGCTTGTCAGGGTTGAGGTAGACAAGCTCGTTTGCGAGGTCGTTTGTGAAGGAGGTGTTGTGGCTGTGGTACTTGAACACTATTACGCCGTCAATCTGCTTTGTTTTTTTCGCCCTTCTCATGAGGGAGTTGTACTCCTCCTCTGTCTTCCTTATCCTTTTAAGCAGAAACCTTCCCCTGGCTGTTGTGCCCTCAAGAATCTCCTCCGGCTCCTCAATCCTTGTCAAAACCCTGACTGCCTTGTTGACCTCGCTTGTCCTCCCCTTCAAAAGAAAGGAGAGTATCCTTGCAATCCTTCCTGCCGGGCTTGCGAACAGCGCGTCCTCCGGCTTTGTGATCTCTTTTGGAAGCAGCTTCGGGTATTTTTTCTTGAACTCCCTGATTAAGGGAGGCATTGTCCAGTCAGCTATGCTTCCTATTGCGGCAACCCACAGGTCTTGTTTAATAGCGTAATAAACTGTTGCGGACGTGCAGAGCTTGTCCTCCCCGAGGTCCCTCGGGTTGAATACCCTCACGCCAGCAGGCCTCTCTCCGTTGTGGTGGTCTATCCACAGGATAGGGCTCTTCGCCTCGTTCACAAAGTCCTCCTCAATTCCCGGGACGTCAAGAACGACTATTCTGTCAGGCCTGTGCTCCTCCTCCTTTCTGAGAAACTGCCTTCCGAGAACAGGATGGCTCTTGACAACAACTCCCCTGCCCTCCCTGACGAACCTGTAGCACTGGATGAATGCGCACAGCCCGTCAGGGTCGTCGTCAAAAAAGAACAGGGGGTCCCTGCACTCCCCGAGCGCCTCCCTTATCCCGCCAAAGAATGCCTTTTTGCTCCTCATCCCCGGTGGTTTGCAGAAGCTTCTTTTAAAGCTTTTCTATCCCCTGTTTTATGCCGCGCTTCTCCTGCCGTCTCTCTTCCGCCAATTCCTTTTGCCCTGAACACTTCTCTCCCTCCATGGTTTTTTCTCTTCTGGAATAGTAACATTTTTATATTTGGGTTTTCTCCCCTGCCCAATGGCTTCGCAAGAGCCCTCTGAACTCGGGGATATTGTTGCTGTGATAGAGGACAAGACTCCTGTCTCTGTGGAAGATCCTAACTTCACACTAATTGGCAACATAAATGTCTATGTTTATCTCAAAAAAGAGAAATATTTCAATCCTAAGGATTTTGTTCTGTCTGCGGATCAGCTGGAGGAGATACTGGGCAAGGAAAACATATACTATAAGCTGGTTGCCGAAGAGGGAAAGCCATTTCCCAATATCTTTGGCCCTCCACTTGTCAAATTTTATGAGGTGCACTCTGATTCCGAGGCCTTCACCAAAGGGGGCACTATGAGAACAAATTTTGAGATGTCCACCAGTAACAACCTGAGCGTGCTGCTTGACTCCTTTTACAGGCGGGCTGAGAAAAACAATGTTTATGCAGGGGATAATATTGTGTTTCAGACGCATCCCTACCTACCTTTTATGGTGCTGGGAATCTATTTAAATTTAAGCGACGAACCATCTGTTTCATTGTTTTCTGCTGACAAAAAGGATGTCATGGACGCAAGGGAGGACTACTACCACGCATCAAGGCTTGTTGTGCTTGCAACCAGAAACAACAGGATTCTCGGACGTAAAAAAGACGAGCGACGCGGTGCTTTGGTCGCCTTCGTCAATGACGACTACAAAGAGAGGATTGATGAACTAAGAAGGTCCGCAGGGCTGCCAGAGGGGACAGTTCCCATAAAAACAACCCCCAACACCTTCAGCAAGATACCTGAGTATGCCAGGTAGCTTTGCTTTCAATTTTCCCTGACTGACTGGTGCCTTTTTCCATTCTAACAACACCCTGAAAAATAATTCGCCCCCTCC
>CAYVGP010000075.1:0-5897 GCA_964451135.1 uncultured Methanosarcinales archaeon | reverse complement strand
GGCGGTTGGGTGGAGTGAGAAACCTATTTAAATACCCTCGGGTTCTTTTTCTCCATGATACGCCAGCCGATCGTTACGGTTGTGGGGCACATTGACCACGGGAAGACCACGATACTTGACAAGATTAGAAGGAGCGCTGTCACTGCCTCCGAGGCTGGCGGGATAACTCAGTGCATCTCATGTTCCGCGATACCGCTTGAGACTGTCAAGAGAATGTGCGGGCCCCTGCTCTCGCTCTCAAAGACCAACCTGACCATACCGGGGCTCCTCTTCATAGACACCCCGGGGCACGCCGCATTCTCAAACCTGAGGAAGAGGGGGGGCAACTTAGCTGATATTGCGGTGGTTGTTGTTGACGTCAATGAGGGGTTCAAGCCCCAGACTCATGAGGCAATAGAGATACTCAAGAGCTACAAAACGCCATTCGTTGTTGCAGCCAACAAGATAGACCTTGTTCCGGGATGGAGCCAGAAGGATTCCCTGCTCCTGAAGAGCATCTCCCTGCAGAGCGGGAACGTTAGGGCCGAGCTTGACAAGAGGATTTATACATTGGTTGGAAGCCTTTCAGAGCTCGGCTTCAACTCAGAGAGGTTTGACAGGGTTGAGGACTTCACCAAGCAGGTTGCGATTGTCCCTGTTTCTGCAAGAACAGGGGAGGGCATACCTGAGCTGCTGATGGTGCTTGCCGGGCTTGCCCAGCGCTTCCTTGAAGAAAACCTCAGGACAGACGAGGAGGGATTCGCAAGGGGCACTGTGCTGGAGGTCAAGGAGGAGCAGGGGCTCGGGAAAACACTTGACGTTATTGTTTATGAGGGAAGGTTGAGGGTGAACGACACAATAGTGATAGGGGGCATTGAGAGGCCTGTTGTCACAAAAGTCAGGGCGCTTCTTGAGCCCCCTATTAAGGCCTCCTTGCATGAGAGGCAGCCGAGGTTCAGAAACGTAAGGGAGGTAAGGGCTGCTGCAGGCGTCAAGATTGTGGCTCCTGACATCAAGGACGTTGTTGCAGGGATGCCCTTCGTTGCCACAACTCCGGAGGAAGCAGGCAGGGCAAGTGAGAGCGTGCAGAGGGAGGTTGAGGAGGTAATTCTGGAAACTGATTCCGAGGGCATAGTTGCAAAGGCGGACACCCTTGGCAGCCTTGAGGCGCTGATGATTCTTCTCAGGGACAAGGGGATACCTGTCAGCTCTGCGGGAGTGGGAAACATAACGAAGAAGGATGTGAGCGAGGCAGAGGCGAGCGGGGAGAAGGAGCCCCTGCACTCCCTTGTAGTTGGCTTCAACGTCGGGGTAGCTCCTGGAGTGTCCTCAACAAAGGTAAAGATGCTCACCTCAAACGTCATCTATGATTTGATAGACAAGATTGAGAAGTGGATGGAGGAGGAGAAGAAGAGGCTTGAGGAGAGGGAGTTCGCCTCTCTTGTTAGACCCTGCAAGATAGAGGTTTTGCAGGGCTACGTGTTCAGGCAGAGCAACCCCGCTATTGTGGGGGTTGAGGTCCTGCAGGGCACGCTGAAGGCAGGGACGCCGGTGATGAACCAGCAGGGGAGGAGGATTTCTGTTGTGAAGAGCATACAGCACGAGCAGGAGAGCGTCAGCGCTGCTGAGAGGGGAAAGCAGGTCGCAGTTGCTCTTCCCCAGGTCACAGTCGGGAGGCAGCTTCACGAGGGCGACATTCTTTACAGCGACATACCTGAGGAGGATTTCCGGAAGCTTAAGCAGTTCAAGAAATACTTAAGTCCTGACGAGGTTGAGGCAGTGAAGGAGATAGCGCGAATAAAAAGGAGGGAAAACCCTGTTTGGGGTGTTTAAGGGGATGCTGTCCGCTTTGCAAGTCTTGGCAGCCTCTGCTGGGGCAAAGCCCGATCACGTTCATGTTGGAGGGGTGGAATGATTGTCGCTTGTTGTTATGAATTCGCGGGAAAGGAAGAGGTTTTGGAGGGCTGTTGAGAAGCAGTTCGGCTTCTCTGTTGAGCTGCCCGGTGTTTTGCTCCAGAACCAGAAGGGCAGGGTTTTTCTCGCAACAAGGGAGGCTGCTGAGCTGGGTTCTGAAAACCTGAGGGTTGAAGGCGTGGGGCTCTACATTGCGCAGTTATCAGACGGAGAGGTCAGGCTCAGCGTTGAGGGGAGCCAGCTTCTCGGGCCAAAAGCGAAAAAGGGGGTTGTTGAGCTCAGCGAGGAGGAGAGGGACAGGTGGGTGAGGGGGGAGTGGATTGCCAAGAGGGCTGAGCAGGGCTTTGTCATCATAAAATGCGGGAAGGATTTTTTCGGGTGCGGAAAGTCAACAGGAGAGAGAATCCTCAATTATTATCCGAAGTCAAGGAGGATTAGTGCTGCTTCTTCCTGACGCTGCGGGAAACGTAGTCTGCAAGCTCCTTCAGAACATAGAAATCAGTGGCTTCTTCCCTGACCACAGGGTTGTATTTTAGAGTTCGCAGCCATTCTGTTGTTTGCCTGACGCAAACCGGGTAGGAGCTGCCGCCAACTATTATTTTGGAATCCTGTGTTATGCGGTCTATCCCGAGGGCGTAGCTTAAGCCATGGAGCTGGCGGTCTATGTATTCAGGACTTTTCTCGGATGAGAGTATCCTGCCCAGCGCTTCCTTGTTTTTTTCGTAGTGCTCTGGCGTCAGTCTATCAATCACCCGCTCCGCATCTTCTCTGGTTCCGCCGGTTGATTCTGCAAGGAACCTGATGAGGGCGTGGTACAATTCCTGCCGGCTTTCTTCTGATGGTTTTTTTCTCTTCCCGCCGGCAGAAAGAGACACTGTGCTGTAAACCTCTTTCAGCCTTTTTTCAAGAAACTTATTGTCCTTAACGTGCTTTTCAACGAATGCCGGGAGCTTTTCTCTGTATGCAGGGAGAATGTATGTGATGTCTGAGAGCTCCATCTGGCTTAACACCTCCCCCCTTGCTTCCTCTCCCTTTTTAAGCATTCTTTTGTAGAGCCTCTTCTGTTCGCTTCCTGTAATCCTGATGCCCTTTTGTTTCATCTGCCTGAGGGTGTCCTCAGCGAAGCTCTCCAGCACCCTTTGCTCCAGTCCGTAGGGGTGGACAAGCACGAATATTCTTTTTGGGTTTGTCATTTTGGGAGCGTGTTCTCATTAAGCATTTAAATATTTCGTTTTTCACCACTTAAAAGAGACAATATTTACCGGGTTGTTGAGATAGCTGCAAACCCTATGAGAATCAAGAAGCCCTACGGCTTCAGAAAGGATGCGTAGTCCCCTATGTCAAGCCCGTATTTTTTCCCTATTTGCTCTCTCGCCAGCTCCCAGTCCTTGCTGAATTCGTCGTGGAGAAGGGCCATCCTGTCCAGGGAATCCTGCGAGAGAATGCCCCTGTATTGCTCTCCCAGGGATTTGTATGCCTGGGCGACCTTCTTGACCTCTGAAACCATCCTGCTGATGTTGTCCCTTATTTTCTTGTCTTCCCCATGCTCCAAATCAACGTTGTCTGCCTCAATCTGCCAGAGGAATATGTTCGCCACCTTCTGGCCAAAGCGCGCATTGAAGAAGCGCATCCTCTTGTAGAAGTCCCTCAGAAGCGGCTTCACTTTCCCAATTTTCTCGCTAATCTCATCCCCGTACTTATCGATACTCCTCAACACCCCCACATATGCTGAGACAGGGAGCTTGTTCATTTCCCTTGCCTCGCAGCAGCTTTTGCCTGTTTGCAGGCCGGATGGCTTCAGGAGGTTCTTGAAGTTGTGGTAGGTTATTGCTATCTCGTAGCCCTTTTTTGAGAGGTAACCAACCTGATTGTAAAGCTTCTCAACTGCATTCGCAAGATTCCTGTATCTCCTGGCCTGCTGGCGGCGATGCTCTGCTGAATCGCTCTTTTGCTGGGGCGAGAAAAAGACTTTGTCCAGCAGGGGCTTCATGCCTGAGAACGAGCCAAAAAAGTCTTGGAGCTTCACCCTCTCCTCAAGCGCTTCACTTCTTGTGTTCAGCTTGTCATCATGAAAAACCTGGTTGGGGTGGCTCCGGGAAATAAAGTTAAGATAAGCAAGGTGCATCTCAACGAACTGCTCGGCAAGGTACTCGGCAAAAGGGGACACAGAACCCCTGAGTTTGTTAAGAGTTTCCCTTGAGAGCTTGCCGGCTGATATTTTTTCAACCAAATCCCCAATCCCTGCTGGGTGTTTTTTGTTGTTGTTCCGGAGGAAGGTGCCCTGAAAGCTCTCATTAAGAATAAACCTCTCGAAGCCGCGAAGGTATTTGTACTGCTTTTCGCTTTTCTTGAGCGAGTTGCCTATCATCTGGGACCCCCTTGGCTCCTCGCCAGAGTCAGGAAAAGAAGGCGTCAGTGATTTAAACTCATCAAGGTACGTGGGCCTCACTGGCTTTTCCGCTGCGCCGTGAAAGAGCTTTTCAATCTCTGATTTAAGCTGTTCAGGGATTTTTCGCTCTTTCTTGAACCTCAAGTAGCCCTCTTTTCCGAAGAGGTAGTCGAAGTAATCGTTCAAGTTGGAAGCGTGCAAGTCCATGTTGAATGATTTCTCAGGAGGCTTAACTAGTTGTAGCACATATTTCTCGTACTTGAGGTCCTTTGTTCCCTTCTCCAGCCTGTCAAGCTTTGTGGCTTCAAACCTGGGAAGCTTCTTCTCTATCACGGCACACTCCAGCTTTACGTCTTTGAGGATTGAAAAAAAAGTCTTAATGTCATACCTCTCCTCCCTGAAGTCTTCCTCCTGTTTGGGGGGCAGAAAGAGTGTGGCCCTGAGAACATCATTGATGGCGAAATCGCTCAGTGGCAGCAGGAAGTCGTTCTCCAAATATTTTTTCAGACGCTTCTTGTCCTTGTTGCTCAGTGTTTCGCTGTCTGCGGAAGCGTAAAGGGGAAGCACCTTGGGCGCATATTTGTGGTTTAAGATGCCCTCATTTATCTTGATAAACCTGTCCCCCATCTTCTCAACAAGGCTGTCAACTGTTTTCAGGCCGTAAAGGATTCCGAATATGCCGGCCTTCTTCTTTGAAAGGCGAGGGTTTATGTACGCTGCGGAGTTGATTCTTTCCTTCTCGTTATCAGCTCTTGTCTGCCATATGAATTTCTTGAAATCTTCAAGCTTTTCCCTGTTCTCCTTTGAAAGAAAATCCTTGTTTTTTTCAAAAACGTGATGGGCGTATGCCAGCCATATGTGCTTGTTCTGAAGAGGGACATGCTCATAGCTGTTGAAAGCCTTGGGGCCCATTGTTCCTTTGGCGATTTTCTGCAACAAGCCCCTTCCCTCGTCAAGATACTGCTGAAACTGGCCCTTCAAGAGAGCAGCCTCGCTGCTTCCGCTGTCAATCAAGGGAAGCCCCTTCTGGTAACGGGCGTAGAGCTCCCTTATTGCTGTGACTAATTCCCTGTCCAGAAGCCGCTTGCTCTGCTCATACACTACTTCATAGGGCGGACCCTCCTTTCTCTGTCCCCTCTTCAGCTGGACCCATGAGTAGGCAGGGCGCCTTTTCAGTCCCTCAACTCTTTCGCCAATTGTGTCAAGCTCGCTAATCTCCAGGCCGAACTCCGGCAGCCCGGCTATCATTGAGGCAAAAACCCTTTCCGGAGATATGTCCGCGTGTGCTTTTTTCGGCGGAGTCATTTTATTGTCATGCCCGGCTCATAAATCCTCGGCTTTGCAGGCCTGAGCAGGTTTCTTATGGTGAAAAGCTCTGCCTTTCCCCTGGCCACGCTTCCCCCTCCTATTTTTTCGTAGTCCCGGAGGAAGCGCTCCTCAAGAGTCTTGAATATCAGCGTGTGGATGTACTGCTTGAGCTTCTGCTTCTTCAGCTCAGCCCTCGGCTCCTCCTCAAAGATGATTTTGTCGTAGTCTGATTTCAGGATTTCAAAGGGATAGTTGATGAAGTCGTCTGCAGGGAAGTCCGTTCTTTTGAGGGTGTAGCCGTTCTTGT
>CAYVGP010000074.1:0-5909 GCA_964451135.1 uncultured Methanosarcinales archaeon | reverse complement strand
GGGTGGGGGTGGGGTGTTGCTTTTGGTCTAGGAAAACAGGTTTTGTAAGATTTTTTCTTTTGCCAACCGGTATGTCCATGATTGGGAAATAATAAATGTTCAAGTAAGAAAACCAACCAATGACCGGCGAAAAAATTCCTTTGCAGTGTACACTTATGAAGAAGAATGGACCAACCTCTACAAAAGAATTTATGCTCAAAAAAGGATGAATAGGTTAGGAAACAAAGTCAATAAAAAATTAAGCCGCGGAGAAATATTAAAGCTTCTTGAAAAACTTTCAAAAACAACTTTTTCAGAGGTAAGGGACAGCAAAAAAAGCTTCGGCCTTATCAAACCCAAAAAACTTGATCTTTTCCTAAAGAAAAACCGTGAATCTTCCCGTGCCCAGGCAACATTATTCGATTTGGACTACGGCATAATGAACCAGAATGATTTTGCGTTCATCCCCTACCTCAGATACGAGTGCGAGGGCGAATGCGACTCAAGGCATCCGCATGAACAAAAAATTGTTGAATGGGGCAGTTATCAATTTATGAGGCAAAATCCAAATTCAAAAGAGCATTGCATGAAATTAAAGGAAAATTACCATATTGGTGAAAGGAATTATGCGCATTATGTTCTTATAGGCAATATTAGAAAATATCCCGCAACATACATAGTTGTCAAGCTAATACGATTTAAAGTAAAATAACCTTTTCAAGCCAAAAGACTTCCCCCAGCCAGGACATAAAGTAACTAAACCTCAGAAATAGGTGCTTTTGGGGTTCAACACTTTCGTGTTGGGTGTTTCTCGGTGAGTTTTTTTGTGAGGTGTTTGGTGTGGGTGTTGCTCATTAGGTTTCCAGACCGAAACACTTCTACCACTTTCATCTTGGCTGTTTCGGAATATTCTTTTTGTGCGGTTTTTGGCTTGCTTGCCGGTTTTAACCTCATTAACCGAAACATAATTAAACTTTTCTTCGTGCTTATTGGTGATGCAGGCCAGAGCTGAGAAAGAGGTTTCCTTCCGCAACCAGCAGGGGCAGCTGCTCGCAGGACTTTTGCTTGCTCCCCATGCGTCGGATTGCTGCGTTCTCCTGTGCCACTGCTTTTTCTGCTCAAAGAACCACCCCCTCATGCGCCGCCTCGCTTCATCCCTTCATGAGCAGGGCGTAGCTTCCCTGAGGTTTGACTTTGCGGGGTTCGGCGCAAGCCAGGGCATTTCCGCGGAATCAACCCAGTCAGGAATGGCCTCGGACATCTCTTCTGCTGCCTCATTCGCCCTTTCTCTGGGCTTCTCCAGAATAGGGGTTTTCGGCCACTCCATGGGGGGAGCTGCTGCCATCATCGCAGCATCCAGCGACAAGCGAATATCGTCGTTGTGCACAGCAGGCGTTCCTGCTGACTCGATCTTTGTGTACAATCATCTGAGCAAGGAAGAGAGGGAAATGCTTGAGGAGCACGGCTTTGTGAAGATATCCGCCTTCAGCTCCTCAATAACTGTTTCCAAGAGGCTCGTTGAGGACGCCAGGGGCATAGACTTGCTCTCATGCGCTGAAAAAATCGCCTGCCCCTTCTGCGTTCTGCACGCGGAGAAAGACGAGCTTCTTTCCGCGGAGCATGCTGAGAGAATAAGCTCTGCCTCAAGGAACGCTGTGCTGAAAGTTGTGGGGGGCGCAGGACACCTCTTCACATCAAAGAACGGGCTTGAAGCAGTTTCCGCCATTGTCTGCGACTGGTTCAGGAGAACCCTCTGCAGAAACGAGCGCTGAAGGTTCATTTTTGAGTGGTTACCGCTTTGCTGGATCCAAGCGAAAGTTTTATATAAACTTTTCATCACTGAAAGTTGTCGAATATGGTTAAGATACAAAACGTTCTCAAACAGCTATCAGGCAAGAAGACAGGGCGCCTGAAAAAGAGGTGGGAGTTCAACAGCGAGGGCATGATCCTTTCCCCCCCGCACACAGATGTTTCTGAGACAGGGGAGCAGGTAATACTCTTCGGCAACTCCCAGGGAAAAGTGTTCCTTCTGGGAAAGGACGCGAAGATAAAGTGGGTTTACGAGATAGAGGAAACACTTGACGAGATACAGAAGCTCTTCACAGAGCACACGACGAGGAAAAGCGTGACAACGAGGCCGGTGTACAGGGACATAAACCTTGACGGGAAAAACGAGGTGCTTGTGGGAGCCAACAACGGCAAGCTCTACGCCATCAGGCACGACGGCACCCTTCTGTGGGATTTCGTTGCAAAGGGAGCGATACGCTCAACACCTGCCCTGGTTGAAATCAAGGGCTCAAAGCCCCTGATAGTGTTCGGCTCTGACGACTCAAACCTCTACTGCCTTGACTCCGACGGCAGGCTCGTGTGGAAGTTCCAGGCCTCATCCGGGATACAGTCCCCTCCTGCTGTGCGGGGCTCAAAAATAACAGACGCAATGATTGTGTTCGGCAGCAATGACGGCACTGTTCACGCATTGTCCCCCAAGGGAAGGGTTCTCTGGAAGTTCAAGACCAAGGGCCAGGTGATTGCCCCTCCTGTTTTCGGGGACATAAACAACGACGGAAGGCCCGAGGTGCTTATCGGATCCCTTGACAACTGCCTATACGCATTGAGTGACAAGGGAAAGCTCTTGTGGAAGTTCAGGACAGAGGGAAGCATTAAGGGAGGGGTTGCCTTGGCTGACCTTAACGGGGACGGCTTTCCCGAGATTGTCTTCGGCTCATGCGACCACAGGGTTTACTGCTTAACGCACAACGGCAACAAGCTCTGGGACTTTGCCACGAACTTCTGGGTTATTGACACCCCTGTCATCACAGACATAGACCACGACAAGAAGCCGGAGATAGTGGTGGGGAGCTACGATGCCAGCCTTTACATTCTTGACGCGCACGGCACCTTCCTGCTGAACTACACTCCAGGGGTGTCGCAGGTGACGCTTCAGTCAGGGCATTTCAGCGACGACATAACAACTGATCCCGGTCAGTACGTGGGAAAGAAGATATGGGAGTACAAGCTTGGAGACCTCATCATAGGTTCATCTGTTGCCAAGGACTCAGGGGATATCGTTGTCAGCACAAAGGACGGGAAGCTTTCAGTGATATCCCACCAAAAAGAATGATTAAAAAACGCGAGGGTGGTTAAAGTGGAATACTCTGCTCCAATGGAACGGATTAAGACTTACATTGAGGGGCTGGACCCCCAGCTCCAGGGAGGAATCCCGAAGGGGCATATTGTGCTTATAAGCGGAAGTGCGGGAACCATGAAGTCTTCCCTGGCATTCAACATCCTGTACAACGAGTGCCTGAGCGGGAAGAACTCCCTCTACGTCTCGCTTGAGCAAGGCCACTCATCCCTCTTAACCCACATGTCAAACCTGGGGATGGACCTCTCAAAGATAAACCTGGTTGTCTTCTCAGACATATCAAAGCTCAGCCAGAGCTTTTCCAGCCTTGACCCAGAGAAGGGAGGCAACTTGGTCATAGCCGACCTCAGCGCCATAAGGAAGCAGGTCAAGGGAGTTGAGATGGGGCCAAGCGCTGACTGGCTCAACGTCATAAAAAACATAATCCTCAAGATGAGAGAAAAAAACATGATTGACCACTTTGTTCTTGACTCTCTCTCAGCCCTTTACGTTCTCTCCCAGTTTGAGCACCCCAGGACAGCCCTCTTCCACGTTTTTGAGTTCCTCAGGGACCAGGGGCTCACCTCCTACCTCATCTCGGAGATGCCCCTTGACAGGAGCAAGTACGCCGAGTTCGGGGTGGAGGACTACCTCGCTGACGGAATAATATACCTGCAGCTCACCGAGAGGCAGAGAAGGGTGACCAGAGAACTCACTGTCGTGAAGATGAGGGCAACTGACTGCAACACCGACGTGTGGAGCCTTGAGGTCAAGAACGGCAAGTTCAAGGTGATGTACGGGGGGCAGCCCCCGCTGCTTTAATCGCTTTCTTCTTTTTTTCCTTGTTTTGGAAAAGCTTTAAAACCTTCCCCTTATCATTCTCTCAGCGTCTTCGCTTCGTTCCATGAAGAGGCAGGGGAGAAAATTGAAGTTTTGGCTTTACTACGGCAAGTCTGTTGAGGAGAACGCTTCGCTTTACTTTGAGAAGGCGAAGAAGCTGAAGAAGAAGCTCAAGGGAGCGCTTGAAGCCATTGAAGCCACTGAGAAGAAGCTTGCCTCAATTAAGAAAAGCCTTCGCCCTGTCTCAGAGGAAGACATAGTCGCAAAGCCCAAGAGAAAGAAGGAGTGGTACGAGAAGTTCAGGTGGTTCTTCTCAAGCGAGGGCTTTCTTGTCATTGGGGGCAGGGATGCAACCACAAACGAGATAATAATAAAGAAATACGCAGAGCCGCATGACATTGTCTTTCACACAGACATGGCAGGCAGCCCCTTCTTCGTTGTCAAGACATCAGGAAAGAAGCCGGGAAAGGCAACCATTCAGGAGGCTGCTGACGCAACAGCATCTTTCTCAAGGGCTTGGGCCAAGGGCCTTTCCTCCATTGCAGTGTTCCACGTCAAGCCTGAGCAGGTGTCCAAGACACCGAAGGCAGGGGAGTTCCTCCCCAAGGGGGCTTTTGTGATAAAGGGGAAAACCACCTACGTGAAGCCGCGCATGGAGCTGGCCATAGCCAACAAGGACGGAGTGATAATATGCGGCCCTGTCCAGGCAATAGAAAAGCAGGCAGACGACTTTCTCCTCATCACTCAGGGCGACATGAAGAAGAGCGACGTTGCCAAGAAGGTAAGAAGCAAGATAGGCGGGGACCTTGACGAGATAATGCACATGCTTCCCCCGGGGCCCTCTGCGATTGGGAAGAGAAGAAGGTAGCTGGGTGGTGAGCGGGAGCTAAAAAAATTAGCAACAGCAGTTCCCTCCCTTAATGAGGGCTGGGCGGATTGTTTTCAGGGCTTGCCTTTCACAGAAACCCGCGGGCTTTAGCCCACTTAGTTCAAGCCGAATTCTTGCTCTGGCATTTTGTGATGCCTTTCATTCTTAACGCTTGATTGATTGCTTAGCACCCCAATTTGGCTTGGCAATGCCCAATATCGAAACTTTTATTAAACCTCGTTTTCCCCTTTTTTTATGGTAAAGCTGGATGAGGCCGGTTTGGTTGCTGTTTCTGGCATGAGCGACTCCGAGCTAGCGGAATTCCTGAAAGAGCGCGCCATATCACTCACAATCGGGGAGGCGAGGAGCATCCCGGAAAAGCTAGGAAGGAACCCTACGCTCACAGAACTCTTCATCTTCTCAATCCAGTGGAGCGAGCACTCCAGCTACAAGTCAAGCAGGAAGTGGCTGAAGCTCTTTCCAACAAAAAGCTCAAGGGTCATCCTCGGGCCCAGCGAGGACTCGGGCGTAGTCTTCTTGGGAGAGCACGAGGGGGAGCGCTACGGCGTTGTTGTTTCCCATGAGAGCCACAACCACCCGAGCCAGGTTGTTCCCTTTGAGGGCGCCGCAACAGGCGTGGGCGGCATTGTGAGGGACGTTCTCTGCATGGGGGCCGAGGTTGTTGCTCTCGCAGACTTTCTGAGGTTCGGAAACCCTTACGGCAAAGACTCCTCAAAGGCGAGGTACATCGCTGAGAGCGTGGTTGACGGCATAGCCGCGTACGGAAACGCAATAGGCATCCCGAACATAGGCGGCGACATTTACTTTGACGACTCCTTCAACGACAACTGCCTTGTCAATGTTGTATGCCTTGGAATAGTTAAGGAGAACGAAATAATACATTCCCGCGCACCGGAGGGGGCGGAGGGCTATGACGTGGTGATTGTGGGGAAGGCAACCGACTGGTCAGGCTTCGGGGGCGCTTCCTTTGCCTCCCTAGTGCTTGACGAGGAAGAGGAAACCAAGAACAAGGGGGCTGTTCAGGTCCCCGACCCCTTCCTGAAGAACTTGCTGATGAGTGCCCCCCCCCCCCCCCCC
>CAYVGP010000073.1:0-5931 GCA_964451135.1 uncultured Methanosarcinales archaeon | reverse complement strand
AGATGGAGCGCTTCCTCAAATCCCTGAAAGAAGTTTCGCAGAAACTCGGAAAAGAAAACAAGAAAAGAGAAAAATAAAGAATAAATCTACCTTTTTCTGAATAACAGCGCTGCCATCCCTATGACTGCTATCAAGAGGAGCACTACGAGCACTGCAAGAAGAACTATGTATGCAGTGCTTTCTGTGAATGCCTCCTCCCTCTTTGGAGGAGCCACTACCTCTCCTGCTGTGGGAGGCGAAACCACTATTGTTTCAGGCGCAGTTGCTGTTTCCTCCTTCTTTGCCTCTTCTTTCGGAGGCGCTGTTTCCTCTTCTGCCGGAACCTCCTCCTTTGGCGCGCTGCACTCCTGAACGTTCAGGGTGAGCATTTTTGTGTCGTCAAGGTCGGTCCTTGAGAGATACGCGTTCACGTTTATCCTGTACGAGCCAGGCCTCACGCTGTCGGGAACAGTGAGCACAAAGACCTGGGAGTAGGTGTTGTCATCGTCGTCAGGGTCGTCCGAGAGCTCTATGCCCTCAACCCTCTCCCTGATGTTGAGGGGCGTGCTCTTGACTTCAAGAAGCACGTTTCTCTCGGTTTTTGAGCCTATGTTTATTATCTCTGTGTTGAGCACCACTGTCCTGTCGCAGTCAACAGTGTCCCTGTCAAGGCTTGCCTCTATTATCTTTATTTTGTGGGTTTCCCTCTCAACGCTCAGCGTGAAGGTCATCTCAAGGTGGTACTCTGCCCCGTTTTCATCCTCAGCGTCAACCTCTATCGTGGCATCGTATGTGTCCTCATCTGTGCTGTAAGGAACTGTGAAGCTGAACTCAACTGTCTCTGTGTCGTCAGCCCTTATCCTGTCAATTGAGGTATCGTCCTCAAGGTCGTCCCCGTCGTCAATGTCTCTTACTGTGAGGGCAACGTCTATGTTTTCAAGGTCAAAGTCAATCTTTCTCCTGTCAGGCCACAGGTTCTCAAGCTCAATCTTTATTCTTATGTTGTCGCCGGGGTTGATGTTGTCAACTGTGTCCCCGTCATCAACCCTTTCTCTTTTGTTGTTAACGTAAACATCAACCCTCTTGAAGTCTATCATGACCTCTCCGAGCAGCTCAAGGCTTACTGACTTGCTCACCTGGCTGTTGCTTATCTCTGCAGTGCCTGTGTAGGGGTTCTGGGTTGTGTCAATGTCGTCGGGTATGCTTCCCAGCACCTCAACAATCCTGCTCTGTCCTGCGTTGAGGTCAAATGTTGACGGGTTAAAGGTAACGTTCATTCCTGGCAGGCCTGTCTTGGTCACAGTTAATCCCGCTAAATCCATTGTGCCTGTGTTTGTTACTGTGAATGTTGCTGAGAAGCTGTCTCCGGGCCTTTCTGCTATTGTGACTGTTGCAGGGCTTACTGAAATGTTTGCTGAGGGCTCAATCACTGTGACTGTGAGTGGCACTTTTGCCTGGAAGCTCCCATATGTGAGTGTTATGTTGCCCTTGTAGGTCCCTGACTCTGTGCTTTGGGGCACGCTTACCTCAACCGTGAATGTGCCCAAAGAGCCGTATGCGATGTTCTTAGGGCTTGGCGTCACTGAAATGCTGGCTGAGGGGATTGTCTTGGAAGGGTCCCCTTCCTTTGTGAGCGTGGGCGCACTGGCACTGAGAACAACGTTGGTGTTCCCTGTGTTTGTTACTGTGAATGTTTCTGTGCCGTTCTCTCCCTTAATTATCGAGAGGCTTGGGCTTGTGGATGAAACATTCGGCTTGCTTGCCACATTCACTGTGAGTGTGAAGTCTGCGTGGGCTGTGCCTCCTGTTGCATTAACTGTCCCTGTGTATGCTCCTGCGAGCTGGTTGGGTGGCACAGTCCCTGTGATGTTGACTATCTGGCTTGTGCCGCTCAGGAAGTTCTGGGGCACAGTCGGAACCCCTGTTAATGAGAATGAGTAGCCGCCCTGTGTCATGGTAATTGGCTTGATGCTGACATTGAGGTCTGTGCTTCCTGTGTTGCTGAGTGTGAAGCTTGTCAGTATTGCGTCTCCTGGGTCAGCGTTTATTGTTCCCGGAAGGTTGGTCACGCTCAGCTGGTCAGCGCCAAGAGCTGACGCGACTGTGACCAAGAGCGCCAGTATAGAAAACAAAATTGCGGGTGCAGTAAGCATCTTCTTCATTTTTTTCACCTTTTCTGTTTTTTATTATTGTAAAACCCTTTTTGCTCCTCTTGCATTCGGGATGAGGCTTCAAATAGCGCCAACACATTGATGCGCCCATCCGCACACTGCAGAGCTAAGTGTTATTGACGAGTAGTTACGCTCAATATTTAAATATTTGTGTTCCTGAAAATATATTTATGACTCCTCAGTTGTAACGAGCCCCTTGTGTTGCCAAGACTCAGCTTATGTAAGAACTCTGTGTTCTGATTGAAAGTGTGTTCAGGGCTCATCCGAGTGCTGGTGCTCTGTGTTTCCTTCTTCAACCCCTGTTTCCTCTGCCCCCTCTGCTTCTTCATGAGCCGTCTCCATTGATTCCAGCTCCTCGTTTGTTCTCACTATGAACTCAGCATCCCTGCCCCCGAAAGTCAGCGCGTCCAGCTCGTCTGTTTTCAGGTCCGCGCCCCTGCTTTCACTCAAAGAAGGCTCTGCTATTGGTTCTTGCTCAGAAATACTTCGGGTTTCCTCATCCATCTGTGTTGCAGGAGGGGAAACATCCTCCGCAGGGGTTGCGGCTTTCGGTGTTTCTGCTTCTTCCGTTTCTCCAGGAGTCTCAGTTTCCGGGCTTTCCTTTGTCGCTGCCCCAGATAGCTGGCCAGTGCCAGCAGTCCCTTCCAACACCGCTTCCTCCTCTTTTGGCTGTTCTTCAAAAGAAGACTCCTCATTTCCCTCTTCCCTCGCCAGCTCTTCCTGCCTTTCCCCCTCTCCCTTGCTGATTTCAGCTTCTTCTCCGCTTTTTCCCTGGCCTGGCTCAGCAGGGGTGCTTTTATCAGCACTCTCGCTGCTTTTCCTCAGCCTTTCCTCCTCTGCATACACTCTTTCTGCGTCTTCCTGCATTATCTCAAGCAGGGTTTTTTCCTCTGGAAAACCAGCGAGTTCCTGTTTTGAGTCCCTTTTTGTTTCCTCCCTGTTCTCAGGCTGGTTTTTGGGTGAGAGGATTGACTTGGCCCTTTCGTAGGCGTCCTCAAATGAGGCGGCAAGCCCGCTTTTTTTAAGGGTTTCAGCAAGTTCCCTTATTCTTTCCTCTTGGTCGCTCATCCTGAAAAAGTATTTGCCTCCTATAAATAAATCTTCCTGTTGCCAGGTGAGCAGGTTTGCAGGCGGAAGCAAACCCGCAGATAGCGCGCCTTAACTCAACTACTGCCTCAGCACAAAGTAATCTGAGCCATCATGAAGTATTCTGTTTTCTTTGCTTATCTGCTCCCAGCCAACGACCTTCGCCACTATGAGCGTCCTGTTCCCGTAGTCCAGTGCCTCGCTTAGCTCGCATTCCAGCACCGCGGATGAGTCTTTGATGAACGGCGCCTCAACAAGCCTGCACTCCCCAACCCTGAGCCCGGATATGTTTTCTTTGTCTGTGTCAAGGGGGTGTGAATGAAGGTGCTCAAGGTAAGGATGGTGCCTTTCATTGATGAAGTTCACGGCAAAAACCCTTGACTCCCTTATTATTTCTGCAGCAGGCGAGGCCTTGTCAAGGGCAATTGCGTATATGAACGGCTCTGCTGAAACAAGCATGTGGCTCGTTACTGGCTGAAGCTCTGTGGCCTCCCTTCTTAAAGCGCCAAGGGAAACCTTTCCCCTGCACGAAACAACAACTGCCTGCCTGGGCCCCACTATATCATACGCTGTTTTTCTGTCCATTTAAGGCCACCGCTATGGAAAAATAAATTACGTGAATCATGATGGGTATGAAGAAGAGTTTGTGGAAGAAAGCAAAAACAAAGCTCTCAAGAAGCAGGGGGAGGGTTGAGCTGTAGATGGCTGTGTTCAGCACCTCTCTTCTCCTGAGGCCCAAATTAGCGAGTTTTGAGGCAAGAATGCCTCCAATGCTGAGAATGCTTATTATGACTGCTTCCTTGATGAGAATCAGGATTACTCCAAGAAGCACAATCGCAGGAAGCATTGCCACAGTAAGGAGAAAGATAATTGTTGCTATTGCTGAGCCCGGAAAGGATATCTCTCCCTTTTCAGGGAATTCGCTCTTTCCCTTTATGAATCCGAAATCGTAAAAAAAGGCCTTCTCGTTTACTGCGATGAGATAGTCCCCTTCGGGAATGCTCCTGCTTCTGGTATCAATGAATATCTTTGGGTTGCCTTCAGGTATCTTTATAGCGCCGAGGGTTGTTGCATTAACTGAGAATGTCAGCTTCTCAATCCTGGCGCTTGTTTCAATGCTTCCCTTTACAAGGGAGAAGCCTGAGGGCAGAAGAAGGAGTGATGCAAGAACAAAGGATATCAGGACTGTTGAGAAGAGATAGGCGCTTGCCTCGTTCAGGGGCCTTCTGGCAAGCTCAACATAGGCCTCTGGGTTAAGGGTTCTAGGAATGGTCTTGAAAAACTCTTTTGTGTCTCCCACTTTGTTCCCTCTTTTTTGAAATGACTACTGCGTCAGGCCCGCTTCTCACTATTCTTAAGACATTAAAAAGCTTTTCTATAATTGAAAGCGTCTCCTGAAAGCTCCTGCTTCGCTCCAAGAGGCTTAGGCACACCCATTTCTTTGAGACCCTTTTCATCTCTTCAAGGCTTTGCTGAATGTTTTTTGCGTGGTGTATTGCCGTGACGCATATTACTGCATCAGCACTATTGCTTTTAAGCGGGATTCTCTCGAGGTCTCCGAGAAGCAGGAGGAACGGGGCCTCTCTTTTTTGGAGCAATGCCTTTTTTCCTTCCTCAATCATGCCCGCTGATATGTCCAAGCCGATGTACTTGCAGCCGGGAAAGAACATTGCAGCCGCGCCTGTCCCGCACCCAACATCCACAACAACACATTCTTTTTCAAGCCCTATTGATGAGGCTATAACCCTCAGCTTTTTCTCCTGCTCTGCTCTGTGAAGCTCGTTGTAGCCATGGCTGACAACATCGTAATACTCTTTGCACTCCCCTGAGAAGTTCTCTTTGACAGGCATTCTTGTGTGAGCAATGAGCGCTTAATATTGCTTTTTGATGCTTCCTCTTTTGCAGGGCTCAGTCTCCCCTGTACTTCATTGCTGTGGCGATTCTTTCAAGGGCCACTGAAAACGCGGCTGTTCTGAGTGTTGTTCCCTTGTCAAGGGAGAATGATTTTACGTCTGAGAACGCCTTGTCCATTCTTTCCTTGAGCATTCTGTTGACTTCTTCAAGAGTCAGCTGGGATCCTGAGACGTTCTGCATCCACTCAAAATAGCTCACAGTTACGCCCCCTGCGTTTGCAACTATGTCCGGCACAACCACCACTTCCCTTTTCTTGAGCACAGCTTCAGCTCCCTGGGTTGTGGGGCCGTTCGCAACCTCAAGAACAAGCTTTGCTTTTACCTCCCCGACGTTGTCCTCTCTTATTTGCCTCTCAAGAGCAGCAGGCACAAGCACATCAACAGCAAGGGTGAGGAGTTCCTCGTTTGTGATGTCATCTGCGCCTGGAAAGCCCTTGAGGGCGCCTGTGGCTTTTTTGTGCTCAATGACTTTTGGAATGTCAAGCCCTTCCTTGTTGTAGATGCCCCCCTTTGAGTCAGACACAGCAACAACCCTTATCTTTGCCTTATGGCATAGACTTGCTAATCCGGAACCCGCGTTTCCAAAGCCCTGCACAGCGATTGAGGGGCTCTCAATTCCGAGCCACTTCAGGGCATTCTTGAGCACATAGAATGCTCCCTGGGATGTGGCATTGTCCCTTCCCGGAATGCCTCCAACCTCCAGGGGCTTGCCTGTTATCACGCCAAAGTGCGCCTTGTGGTTCATTCTCACGTACTCGTCCATCATCCACGCCATTATCTGG
>CAYVGP010000072.1:0-5944 GCA_964451135.1 uncultured Methanosarcinales archaeon | reverse complement strand
GCGGGTACCGGTCTGGCCTACCATGAGGAGCGCCGCCGCCAGCGGGAAATCAGCCCGCTGGATATCGCCGAGGAAATGGCGGCCGTGGATGCCCCCGAGACCGATAATCGTTCCCTTGGTGATTATGTTTCTCCTGATGTAGTGCCTGTTGGCAGGATTCTCAACTATGTTGAGTATCTTGGCCTTTGCTGCTTTCTTGGTCTTTGGGTCAAAGAGGTTGCAGGAGTTCTCTCCCAGAAGGAATGCCTTTTCGTTCCCTCCCATTGTCCTTATCTTCTTGAGCCGCCTCTCGCCGAGCTTGGTGAGTGCAGGAACCCTTCCAAGCTCCCTGCTTCTCTTCTTTCTCCAGGGCTTGTACCTTCCCCCAGTAGCTTTCCTTCTGGACCTGTATTGCGATATTGCCATGCGTGCGGAAAACAGGGCGGGATTTATAAATCTTGCGCTATCGCGCTGCTTGTATCAGCTCCTGCTCAGCTTAGGGGATGTTGCTGAGGCTGCTGGTCCGGAATGTTTCTTGACCGGCAGAGAGCTCTTTCAGCCTCTTTGGGCTTATCCGACCAGCTGGCCGAAGAAAGTCAGGAGTATGGCCTTGAAAATGTAGTATGATACAAGAGAAACAACGACGTAGATTGGGATGTACTTGAGGCCGGGCCTCACAGAGCCCTTCCTGATTATTGCCACAATCATTGCCGAGAACGCGGAGGTTACTGCAAGGGAATACACTGAGAACTTGATGAACATCTGCGGATCCACGCTTATGCTTCCTATGTTCAGGGGGAGGTTTGGGTTTCCCCCTGCAGCTGCGCTCAGCTTTGTTGAGAGCACTCCCAGTATCTGGAGAAGGTTGAATGAAAGAGCGAAGAGGGCGGGCGCTATTACCAAGGCGATTACTGTGAGGAATATGACGTACGTGCTGTTTGTGGCTATTATCTCGTCCTTCAGCTCCTTGGTCTCCCTGAGGTTGAGCTCAATCCTGTCAATGAGGTCTGCAATCTCGTGGCCGCCCTTCATTCCCTCTATTATCAGGTTGAACGTCCTTTTCAGTATGGGGCTGTTGTACTTGTCCGTGAATTCCTGAAGCGCCTGCTCCATGTCCTGCCCTGTCATGACCTTCTTGGCAGCGAGCCTTATCTCTGCAGCAAGTATGCCGAATTTGGGGCGGATAGCATCCCAAAGTGCCTTCTCAAAGGACATCCCTCCTTTCAGGTTCTCGGACACGTACCTCAGAAACTCCTGAAGAACGCTCTCCAGCTCCCTTGTCCTTCGGAATATCTTCTGCTCCAAGTAGATGTAGAGGAATATCATCAGAAATGACACTATTGCCAGCTGGAGGGCTGCCCATGAAAGGAACGTGGTAAGCAGGAAAACAACCAGGGAAACCTTCTTTTCAACCAGGAAGGGGTGCACAATTGCTATGTATATCACTGCTGTGATGAACACGCTGAGGTAAAAGAGTTCTCCGAAGAGCCTGTAGGGCACCTTGCTGTACCCTGCCTTCATGAAGTAGGAGCGTATGCGTGGGCGTATCCTCTTGGGAACAAAGGCCTTGCCGAATTCCTCAAGAAACACGAGCTTCATAGGTTCACCATTGGCCTGATTGACTTGAACAACGCAAGGAACATCATCTGCACTATTGTAAGCAGGAAGACCACGAGGAATATCAGCATGGGGGTGATCTGCAGGGAGATGAATCCTGCGAGCACTGTGAACATCGTCATTCCAAGAGAGGGTATGACTGCTGCTATAATCAAGTAAAGCATCATGAAGGCGTTCAGCTTCTTTGCATAGTCTTTGATTTCTATTATCTGGTCCCTTGTAATCTGGTTAAGGACCTCCTTGAGGCTGGGAACAACGTCTGCTCCTGTCTTGAGGCTTGTGAGGAGTTCTGATAGTATGAGCTTGAACTTCTCAGAGCAGCTGTACTCCCTCGCCCTTTCCAGCGCATCCTCAATCGGCACTCCGAGGTTTATGTCCTCCACTATCTCCTTGAAGTACTTCGCAGATATGCCGTAGCCCCTTGAGGCGTCTATCAGCGTGTTGAATATTGGGGTGCCGCTCTCAAGCTTGACAAGAAGGTACCTCCCGGCGAAAAGCACCTCTTTGTTTATTTCCCTTTCCCTCTTTCTTATTATGCCCTTGGGGCTCATTATGAAAAAGGCAAGCATTATGACAAACAGGGCAAAGAACGAGGGGATGAGGAGAGCCAGGTTTATGCCTTTCTTGTCAAAAAGGAAAAAAAGCAGCACGTTCAGGCCTGCTGCAAAGTAAAAGGCAAGGAAGACGCTTTGCCTTACGAACTGCTCAGGCGTCTCTTTTTTCCTTGCCTTCACCACCATCACTCTGATGGCTGGAAACCTTCTGACTATAAGATACGGCAGGTTTATTATTTCAACCACCCAGTTGTTTCAGAACTGCTGCATGTTGGCATAGTACTTTCTGAAAAACGTTCCAACCTCCTGTATGTCTGTAACGTTGTTTGAGACCAGCCACTTCAGCATCTTTATTCTTTCATCAAGGTTTTTCAGTATATGGTCCTTGTTCATGCCCGTGTAGAGCTCTATCATCCTGAATATGTGGTTGGGCTCTTTCAGCTGCACCATCTCCCCCTTTGCAACATCGTACCTCATGAACGTTTCAGGAGTGCCGTCAGGAAGGACCTGGGCGATTTCGCTTGTCACTCTCATCCCTGTTCTTCTGTTTCTGTTCTGCACCACGATGAGGGAAACAGCGCTCAGCATTGCCTTTGGCACGTTGATGGGGGGGTTTGTTATCCTGTCAAACGTTTCTTTCACGTTGTTTGCGTGTATTGTTGCGTAAACAGAGTGGCCGGTGTGCATTGCCTCAAACAAAACCTCTGCTTCCCTCTGCCTCCTTACCTCTCCCATGATTATCCTGTCAGGCCTCATTCTCAGGGAATTGACCAGCAGGTCAAGCATAGTCACTTCCCCCTTTCCCTCAGGGTTCGGCAGCCTTGTTTCCATAGGGACCCAGTGGAGGTCCTCGGGCAGGGTTATCTCTCTCGTGTCCTCAATGGATATTATTCTCTGGTTTATGGGTATGAATGAGGATATGACGTTGAGCATTGATGTCTTTCCAGAGCCAGTTCCGCCTGACACGAGTATTGAGAGCTCGTTCTCAACAGCGAGCCAGAGGAGGGCTGCTGCCTCGTACGTTATCGTCTTTGTCTTGATGAACTCTGTTATTGTCCACGGCTTTGTTGCGAACTTTCTTATGGTTATTGTGTTGCCCTTTGTTGATATGGGCTGCAGAGTGGCGTTAACCCTGTCCCCTGTCATAAGGTGCGCGTCCATCAGCGGCTTGAGCAGGGTTATCTCCTTTCCAACGTCCCTCCCTATCATGGTTGCGTAGTGCCTTATCTTTGCTTCTGAGGGCAGGAATATGTTTGTTTTGAGCCACCCGAACTTCTTATGGTAAACCCAGACAGGCTCTCTTGAGCCGTTCACGACTATTTCCTCAAGGTTCGGGTCCCTCAGCAGCACCTCCAGGTCTCCCAGCCCTATGTTCTGCCTTATGAGCTCGTTAACCAGGAGGTCTGAGGTTCTCTGGTCGGTGTTGGGGAAATACTTCTTTATGAGAACGAGTATCTCTTCCCTGAACCTCTCCTTTATCTCCTCTGCCTCTCCCTGCTCGCTGATGTCTATGTCTCCTATGTTTATCTCGGATATGAACTCCTCCCTTATCTTTTTCAGGATTATGTTTGTGTGCTTTGATATGTTCCTTATGGAGATGTTGTAGTGGAAGTACCCCTCGTTGTCCCTGTATATTTCAATGTCTATGATCTCGTGCTCCATGTTTATCTTGTACTTGTCAAGCGAAACCTTGTTTTCTGCCATTTTTCTCTCCTGTGCTCACATGCGTTCCTTAAAATCTTGGCTTTTCTTCCAGAGTGTACCTGTTGGTTGGGGGATTATGCCTTCCCCTCTATCGCAGTGTAATGTTTGGGGCTGAATTCAGCTTACGCGCCTTTCATGTTGCGCCTCGCTCCCTCGCAATCCCCTCGTGAATCAAATGCAGGCTGCTTACTCTTGCGATGAGTTCGTCAACAGCAGGGTCGTTCTTTATGGCTTTTATCTTTCTAAGTGTTGCCAGGGCAGAGTCGAAGTCCTTCTCCCTTAGTCTTCTCTTCACTTCTTCTTTCAGCTTGGCGAGCTGGTCCCCGGTGCCTTCCTCTTTCTTTTGGGCACTTCCCGGACGGGCAGGCACTCCGCTCATTCCATAGTCTCTTTTTGCATCCTGCTGTTTTTCATGGTGGCTCTCCCTCTCGTGCTCTTCTCCGCTGGCTAAAGCCATTTCCTTAAGGCTGTTTATTGACTGCTTGTGAAGCTCTGGCGTCATGACTCTCTGCACCTTTGTTTGTTTTTGCTGAATTATGCTTGTTCTGTGCTCTTCAAGCGCAGCATCGCTCTTCTTATGAGCGACCTCGTCCCTTGCCTTTTTTACAAGCGGAGCAGCGAATGGAAGCTCTTTCTCCACAGTGCTGCAAAGGTTAAGTATTTCTTTAACTAGCGCAGGGGAGTGCCTGGTTTTCCATTCTGAAAGCTTGAGGTACAGCTCCACCACCCTATTCAGCTTGGAAATTTCAGTGTTCAGAGTGATGTTCTTTGACACAAAGCCGTGAGGCAGGCTGTCGTATGTCTGTTTGACATAGCTGAGTTTTTTCGGAAGAACATCGTACATTCCGCTTCTGATGTTGGAGTGCATGTCCACTATCAGTTGAAGAAGTGTGTTGTAGGTTTCCCTGACCTGGGGCATCTGGCCCAGCAGATGGGGGGTGTCGCTTTTAATCAGGAGGTCCTTGTAGGCCTCAAGTATGGCGTTGTGCAGGCTGGTTTTTTCCTGCAGAAACCCCGGAGGTAGCTGGTTGAATTTGTGAGCTATCTCGAGAAATATCGCGTTGGCAAGGTCAAGCTGGTTGTTCGAAAGGTATGTGTGCGCCTTTTTCAGGTCTTCTTTTATCTCCTTTGAGACTGATGAGAACCTTTGCTTATACATGCCTTTCCTTCTTTCTGTGAGTTCCCTGTCCAGCTCTATCACGCTCTGCTCAATCCCGCTCTTTATCTCAAAGAAGCTCTCAGGTATCTCGTCCATTGTTTTTTGGATTTTGAGCATAATGAGGGCTGCCTTCTCAAGGTCGCTGTCTTTTCTCATCAGCGTCTTGCACTCTTCAATCATTGAGAATATCTGGCTTTTCTTTTTCATCATCTCTTCTACAAGCTTTTTCTCTTTGGCTTCCCTGAGTTCCTCCTCCATTCTTCTTATCTTCTGCAGAAGCTCTTCGTTTTCCGCAGTGTACCCCTCTGGAAGCTCTTTCGCAAGGTCTTCTATCTCTCTGAGGGTTGCTTCGGCAGCTGCGACATCCTTTCTTGACATTTCTTCCCTGAAACGCTTCATGAGGCTTTCTTCGCCAGCCTTGACCCTCTCCTCCTGCTTCTTCATTGCTTCTCTTTTTTTGAGTATGTATCTCTTTTCTGTGTCAAGAATCCTTTCCTTCATTGAGGCCTTTTTTTCCAGGAAGCCGTCAGGAATCTCATTGTAGAGCCTTGACATCTTGTCTATGAGGTACTTTGCTGTCTCAAAATCCCCTCTTGAAAGCTCTCTCTCCACGAGTTTTGAGATTTCTGATATCCTCTTTGAGGTTTCATCCACCTTTCTCTTGAAGTGCTCCCTGAGATTGAGGGAAATGTCCCTGTTCAGTTTCACGATGTCCCTTTTTATCGTTGCCTTCTTCTCTTCAAAGTGCTTGGGCAGCTTGTGGTAAAGAGACTCCAGCTTCTTGTAGATTTTTTCCGCCTCCTCAAACCTCCCCTTGCTCATGGCTTCATATGCCTTTCTGAGGAGATAGTCAGCGTCCCTGTGCGTTACAGAGCTCTCCTCGCCGGGCACTGGGGGGGAATAGCTTTTTTGCCTTTCCGCAGAATATGCT
>CAYVGP010000071.1:0-6000 GCA_964451135.1 uncultured Methanosarcinales archaeon | reverse complement strand
GGGCACATAGGGCTTCACGTAATAAGGATAGCAAAGGGCTTCGGCATGAAAGTGATTGCCTTTGACGCGCGCGAGAACAGCTTCCTTGCAGAGGTTCTGGGGTTCAGGTACGCCCCCAGTTTGGAGGAGCTCCTGAGGAACTCGGACATAATAACCCTGCACGCCCCCCTCACACCCGGCACCTACCACCTCATAAACAAAAAGAACATAGGGCTGATAAAGAAAGGGGCGCTGCTGATAAACACTGCGCGGGGGGCGCTTATAGAGACAGAGGCATTGGTCAAGGCCCTTGACGAGGGCACTCTTGGGGGGGTGGGGCTTGACGTTCTTGAGGAGGAGGACCTCATAAAGGAGGAGAAGCAGCTTCTTTCCCGCGACTACCCGAAGGAGAAGCTCGCCAACATTGTCAGGGACCACATCCTGCTCCACAGGGAGAACGTTGTTATCACCCCCCACATAGGCTTCAACTCCAAAGAAGCGATAGAAAGGATACTCTCAACAACAATTGAGAACATAAAGGGCTTTATGGGCAAGAGCCTGCAGAACGTTGTCAATGCCAACGCGCTGAAGGGGAAAAAGAGGAAGAAAAATGGATATTGAGAAAACAAAGAAGATAAACGAGCTTATATCCGAGCTTAAGAAGCACAAGAACCTGAGCGGAATCACCGACCCTGTGAAGAAGGCGCGGGAGATACTGCAGAACGAGGAGCTTCCAGAGGCGGAACGCGGCTCTCCCGGTGAGCCAGAAGAGCGTTCCCTGGAGAAGATTGAGGTAATGATTAGGGAATCCAACAGGGCGGTAAGGAACGAGCTGGACCTCATTAAGAAAGGCCTGCTGTCCCTCAACGAGGAGTTTGAGCATCTGAAGAAGGAGTTCTACGAGTTCAAGAACAAGCAGGGAGAAATGCAGGAAGCAGAGGCAAGCCGGGGCAGTGAAGAGCCCTCCCAGCAGAAAAAGCCGGAGGAGCCTGAGAAGGGCGAAAGCAGAAAAGAGGAAGAGGAGGAGCCCAAGCAGGAGAGCGAGAGCAGCGAGAACCCCAGAAGCGGCGAGTTTGCCGAGGAGGACGTGGCAATAGACAAGATATTCTACTTCGGGAAGAAATAAAAAATAAAGGGGCTCATGCCCCTCGCCTGAAAAACCAGGAGAGGAAGAAAAAAATAACTAGCCGCAAAGTGCGTTAAGTCCCGAGCAAGTGCATTCGTGCCGGCGCTTCCTCCTGCACTCTGAGCCAACGCGAATTCTTTTCTTCGGGCTGCACCCGCAGCAAAAGGGGGCTCCTCTGTCCTAACAACTATAGAAAGCTGTTCTGTATTATGCTCATGTAGGTGGTGGAGTTTGAGAGCACGTAGGTCTCAACAAGAGCTCCGAGTATGAGGGCCAGTATTGCCGCCAGCAGCAGGTTTATGTTGTACTTGAACACCACCCAGAACCTCTCGGAGTCAAACTTCTCAAGAATAACGTCCTTTGATATTACTCCCCCGCTTATGGCTGCGAGTATGTAGGAGAGGATTTCAAGGAATGCGTGGGGCAGCACAATCAAGAGCACAATGATGAGGTAATAGAAGGGGTTCGCGTTCAGGTTGAGGGCTGCGTTCCTCGCTGTGACCCCGAATATTGTCCCCCACATGGAGGCGTTCCACGTTATCAGGAATATCGCCCCGTCCCCTGTGAGGAGTGAGATGAAGAAAGTTGCAAACAGCACCCACCAGTTGTTTCTCAGCAGGTCCCAGAACAGCGGCCACACAAAAACAGCTTTCCCTCCTGCCCCCCTCATCTCAAGCTGGTCCCTGAAAAGGTCGTTCACCTGGAATGACGGAAGTATTACGGCAGCGATTGAGTAGACAAGGAATATTCCGAGGGCGATCATGAGGTACGTCTTAACAAAGTCCTTGTTGTCCCTGAAGAGCTCCCTGACGGAAAACTTCCTTTCCTTTTCCTCCAGCCTTTCCTCTATTGAGAAGAGCTTGTAGAGCTCTGGCAGGAAGAGTATGCTTGTGAAGGCCACTGCCACAAGGCTCGGGTCAGCGGGAAAGAGAAGCTTTGCAAGGAATATGGCTATGATGGAGTAGCCTGCCCCCAGAATAAAGGCGTACAACGATTTCTTCTCCAGCCAGTCTTCCGGAAAGAGGTGTTCAAGCACCATTGCTCATAAATCCGCTCTTGAAAGTATTTAAATCTTCGTTGTCACTTCAGGAAAGCAAAGAGGGAAACAGGGCGAAACTGCGCCTCACAGACCCCTGCAAGCAAGCGGCAGAGCCTATAAAAGGGTGTTGCGGAAATGCGTGCAAGGCAAGAAAAGCAATGCCCTTTTGGGACCGGCAACGCCGCGCAACGCACTCACGCAAGAAAACCCCGGGCCACAGCCCGAAAGCCTGAAAGAATGCGTGAAAAAGCCCCCTCTTTGTCAGCTGAAGAGCTTCTTGAGCACGTCCATGGTGTACAGAACCATTGCCTGGGCCTGCTCCCTCGATGGCGTGAAGAGGCTTTGCTTTCTGTGCACAGAGGATATCCTTACCTGGTTTATGAGATGTATCTGCTCTGTTATGCCCGGCTCAAACTCCACGTCCTTTTCTTTCAGCTTCGCGATGAGCTTTCCCAGCCCTATCCCGGGCTGGGTTTCCAGTATGTCGTTGCCGGTGACCTCAAAGTACTTTCTGTGCAACGCCACCTCAAGTATCCTGCCGCAGAGTATCGTGGCAGAGCGGTAGCATCCCGCATTCAGGCACTTCTCAAGCTCCTCAACGTCAAGCAGCACAGCAGGCCTGATTTCCCTTGGAAGGCCGGGCACTGAGAGCCTGGTTTTTGGCTGCTCCCGTATCCTTGATGCTGAGGCGATTATTTTATTCACAAGAGAGAGCATGGCCGCCTTATTGTTCTCCTCGTATAGCTGGCTCAGCTGGGAAAGCATGGGCCTTATTTGCGACGCAATGCCCATGTTATCCTCGTCCCCCGAGTAGTAGCTCTCAATCTCAAGGGACTGCAGCTCATTCATGGCAAGCTTCAGGTCCCTCTTGTAGAATAGCTCCCTGTTCCTTTTGAACTCTGCGTAGGGCTTTTCCGGAGCTGTTTCGTGAAGGTCTCCCTCAACGATGTCAAGGGCCGTCCTCACCCTCTCAAGAGCGTTCAGAATCATTTTCTTCATTTTTCTTCTCGCTTTTTTTCTGCTGTTTTTTCTTTTTTTCAGCGCCCTTGAACGATGCCTTTTTCCTGACATACTGCACAGGGTTCTTTATGAGCCTGCACAGGTTGTCGGGCCTGCACACCCCGATGTCAAGGTAGTATGCCTCGTTGGCGCAGTTCGGGGGCAGCATCGCGCTCTGCTTCCCGAGGTGGTACCTCGCAGTCCCTTTCAGGAAAACCTCCCTCAGCGGCTCTGTGTTCTTCTTGTTCCACTCCTGAAGCAGCTCCTCTATCTCCTTTTTGCCCCACCCCACGCTTCTGAGAAAGTTTACGAGGATGAATGCGCTGCGCTTCCTGCCGTCGCTTATACCGGCGAGAATCAGCTTTATGCACGGCGGAAAAAGCAGTGGGTCTGCCTTTGATGAGAACGCCTCAAACTCGCGCGGAAGAGAGTCCCTTTCCCCTGCAAAGTCCGCTTCCCTCCTTGGCCTGAAGTCAAGGGCCTCCCTCACAAGCAGGGATGCCTCTCCCGGTCTCGCGTTCCTGGAGTCAAGGAACTCCGGCCCCTGCACCCTCACCTTGTTTGGTATTGCCATCTCCTTCTCAAACACCATTACCTTGTCCGTTTCAACAGGGACTGAGACAAGCCCTGACTTCTCGTGCAGGGAGTAAACGCTCCTGTAGAGGTGCCTGCTTGACACGAGCATCGCGTCTATCTTCAGGTTGAAGACCCTCGCGAACTCGCTTCCCCCGCACTCCCTGCACTTGTTCCCTGAGCTTGGAGGGGCAGGAATCCTGTCCATGACGAGTTGGCACTTGTCGCATACCCTGTACGTTGTTTCTTTGGTTTCCCTGGCTGAGGCCCCGCACTTCGGGCATATGAACTCCGAGAACTCCTTTTTTTCCCCTGCAACGGAGCCGCACCCCTGGCACCTCCAGTGCCAGCTCACGCCCTGAGCTTCTGCTTTCCCGGCCTTTGCTTGGCCTTTCGCGAAGATTGCTGCGAGCTTTCTTGAGGTCTCAAAGTGGTTCTCGGGGCTGTCAATCACGTGGGAGAGGTATTCCAGCACCCTTCTCGGCCCCTCCGGAAACCAGTCCTTTGTCAGCTTCGGCTTGAGTGTTTCAGGGTCTCTTATGAGCTCAGGGAATGCCCTGAAGGGAACCCCTATGTGGAATCCCTTGTTCCCGGAAAACTTCACTGACACGCTCCTTATGCCGTGGCTTCTCAGCGCATCTATGAGCTGGGAGGTTATTATCTTGGTGGCTTCCCAGTGCTCAAAGTCAACGTCAATCACGAGGTCCCAGCCCGTCCTTAGCTCGTCAAGCTCCCTCCTGCTCATCCCCGGAGAGAGGTTGAGGGGGTTGAGCCAGTGCTCCTCGGAGATGTGGAATGAGGAGGCTCCTTTCTGCGCGAATGACAGTATGTCTCCTGGGAAGGCGAGCATCTCAGGCCTCTTCCCGAAGCCCCTGCTCCCGTACCTGACCCCTACCTCCCTGCTCTCGGCGTTTCTGAGTATTGCCTGCTGCACGTCTTCCCTCTTGTAGTGCAGGAGAATTGTGCTTATGTGAATCATCAAGCTGGGAAAATCAACACATTTTTTAATAATTTGCTCTTACAGGTTGCCGGATGGCGAAGAAGGCTGAAACAGTGGAGGAATGGGCCGCCCAGGTTTCAGGCAGCGGAAAGGCGATCCTCGTGGAGGGAGAAAGCGACGAGAGGGCGTTGAGGGCCTTGGGCATAAAGAACAGGATATACTCGTTAAGGAGAAGGCCGCTTTACGCTGTTGTGGAGTCAATAGCGGAAAAAGAGCGCGACCTGATACTGCTCACAGACCTGGACAAGGAGGGAAAGAGGCTTTACGGCACCCTGAGCTCGTCGCTGCAGCGCTTCGGAGTGAGGATTGACAACAAGGCAAGGGAGTGGCTGCTCAGGAACACGAAAGTAAGGCAGATTGAGGGGCTTAGGCTTTGATGTGTGGATTCAGCAACCCAGCAACCACTTCCATAACGGCTTGAATTTAATTTTTCTCTTTATCCCAAACCATCTTATTTCTTCTTCTGCCTCGTGATCATGTGTAATAACAAGCAGGTTCTTACATTTTAATTCTTCAGAAGCATGCAACAACGCCCTGATTTCTCTTTTTCTTGTTTCTTCGGAACTTATATCATAGCACACCTGAATAAGCTGCTTAATTCTTAATCCTTGTTTGATTACAAAATCAACTTCTTCATGCGCCGGGTTTTTCCAGTAACAGATTTCTGTTAGCAGGTTATTGGCTATGCGCCTTTTAAGTTCAACAGCAACTAAGTTTTCGTAGAGCCTGCCATAATTTTGTGAAAATTTAAATGAAACTCTTGTAATGAATGAGTTGTCAGCAAAATAAATTTTTTGAGGATACCTCATTTGTTCTTTAATCTTGTATGAAAAAATTGGAACAAAAAAACAAAAATAGCTTTCTTGCGCGTAACTGCTGTAGTGTATGAGCGTTTCCTTGCCGACTTTTTTGCCCTGCGACTTTAAGGTATTAACGCTTTTATTCACACTGAAATACGTTGTCGTGAGCAAAAGTTTCAGGAAGTCGTTAAGTAAATGTGTGTTCTTCACATTGTGCCTTTCTGCTATGTCCCTGCTTATTATAGTCCTGAAATATTCCTGCACTACATTAGTTTTTTGCACAACAGAATCTTCAAGAGTTACTTCCGGAAAGCCCCCGTTCACAACGTATTCATTTAACATTCTTCTGATTTCGCTTGAATTCCTCTCGCTATATTCAAAATTCTTATCAGGAGCTTTATTTTTAAATCTTAGAAATTCCTTAAAGCTTAGAGGAAGTATTTCAAAGGTGAGGGCTCTCCCTCTTAATTCGGCAGGTATTTCC
>CAYVGP010000070.1:0-6020 GCA_964451135.1 uncultured Methanosarcinales archaeon | reverse complement strand
GGGGGGGGGGGGGGGGGTCATGGCCGGCTTGGTTGCATACCCAGCTGATACGGGATGCGAAAACAGATCTGACGACTCCGAAACCGAGCCCCCTTTTGCTGACTTTGTTTTGTCTCCTGAGGGCCCCTCTGTGTTTGAGGCTGTCTCCTTCCCAAGCACCTCCACTGATCCTGACAACAACATAATGGATTATTTATGGGCAATAAACGGCGAGCAGCTCACAGGAGAAGAGATTTCCAAGGCGTTCTCAGAGCCCGGGGTCTATTCTGTGACTCACACAGTTGTGGATGCCTACGGCCTTTCTGACTCTGTCACAAAGAAGGTTGCGGTGGCGGCAGAGCTCAATGTTGAAGGCATTGAGTGCTTTGACAGGGTTGTTGTTGGCGGAAACCAGAGCTGCTCTGTTAAAGTAACTGCGAACGGCGTGCCTGTCAGCGCCGCAAACGTCACCGTAATGTACCTTGGCGGCGGAGTCTTCGGTGCCTGCACCACTGACAGCATAACAGGGGGCTGCGAGGCGAAAGACGTTATGAGTTCTCCCGGCTTGTACACTGTGTACGCTGTGGCAGAGAAGCAGGGCTTCGCAAGCGACAACGACTCATATCCGAGATACGCGTTTGAGGTCCTGCCCCACAGGTACGATGTAACAGACCTGAGGACCTACAACGACTCCGGCTTCTCAAAAGAGGACGATGATTTCTTCAGGGGAGAGAACCTTTACGTCAAGTTCAGGGTTGTTGACTCAAACAACAATGGCAGGCCTGTCACAGGCATAGTGACTGCCGCCTCTCTTGTGAGCCCTCCGGGAGGAAGGGCTTCCTTGGAGAGATTTGCAGAGCTGGGCGACGGCTGGTACTACTACTGGCTCAACCCGATACCCCTTTCCCATGACTTTTTGGGCATTAGCGATGTATTCGCTTTCGCTTTCAACTTCAGCGACGGAACAGCAGGGCAGGCGCAGGTGCCCCTGACAATAAGGAACAACCCGCCTGTCATAATTGAGCCGTTGCCGACTCTTGCAGGCCCTGAGAACCAGGCGTTGGCACTTGACCTGACCCCGTTTGAGTCAGACAAGGAGGACTCTGATACTAATCTTACGTGGGAGGCAGCCTGGTTTGACAGCTCAATGCTTGACGTGGAAATTGACCCTGTCACTGACATCATAACTTTGACTCCGAAACAGGAGGGCTCAACTTTTGTCACGCTGAGGCTCTTTGACCTGGACAGGGACTTTGACGAGGCGCAGCTGAATGTTGTGTTCACTAATGTTAATGAGGCGCCTGTGGCAGACGCAGGCCCGGACCAAAGCGTGAGGAAGTACGAGGACGCACTTTTTGATGCGTCTGCCTCATACGACCCTGACGGCGAGATAGTTTCTTACGAATGGGACTTCGGGGACGGCACAATTGGCTACGGTGTTACAGCAAGGCACTCTTACGCAGAGGAAGGGGCGTATGTTGTGACTCTCACTGTGACGGACAACGAGGGAATGTCTTCGCAGGACACTGCTCTCGTGACGGTGCTTGAAAACGAGGTGACTGCCAGGATAAGCGCTTATCCGTTAAGCGGCAGGGCTCCGCTTGACGTTTCATTCAAGGGCTACGGCACGGGCGACGGCCGGCTCAGGTACGTGTGGAGGTTCGGGGACGGCACAGGTCCTGTGCCTGCAAGGTTCATCCACCATGTGTTTGAGAAGCAGGGAAAATACAATGTAACCTTGCTTGTTGAGGACGAGGACGGTGACACTGCCACTGCCAGCGTGGTGATAGAAGTGCTGCCTTCTGATGACGCGGAGAGAATTCCGAGAAGGAAGTTTGCGTGGCTCCGCCTTGACGTGCTGAACGAGGACGAGCTTTCCCCGGGAGATGACGCCTTTGTGGTTGTGGGCTTCAGAAACAACGGCTTTGAGGAAGCAAGGAACATGAAGGTGACAGCCATGCTCCTCGGGCTTGACTCGAGAAGGTCAATTAGGATAAGCTCCCTGATGCCGGGGGAGGAGGCAACAAGGCTTCTTCAGCTCCACATACCTGAGAACGCTGCTCCCGGCGTGTATGACCTGAGGGCGGAGCTTTATGACAAGGGAATAAGAAGGATTAAGCACAGGGAGATTCGCGTGAGGTAATGAAGGATGAGGGTTTTGTCGTCGTTATGGGAGCTTGGCAGCGTGTCTGAAATGACTAATCCTTCACAGAAAACTTTAAATAGGAGTTGTAATTACTATCCAATGAAGAAGATTGGTAGTCACGCAACAATGGTGTTTTTAACGAAACCTTTAAATATGAACGGCGACTACCAATCGTCTAAAAACTCTATGGTCTTTGAAGCAGACGGGGGTAAGAAAAAATGAAATCAGCTAAAACAAAGCGACTGAGCATTGTGCTCTTGGCTATAGTTAGCCTTTTTGCAATGAGCATCATTGCAAGTGCTTTGCCGGTGACAATTGACAGAGTCAAACTTGACGATGTCGCAGTGTCTCCATCAGCAACGAACTTTGTGCTGGCAAAGGACAAGAATGAAGAGATAGGAATTCAGATCGTTCTCACAGCTCTGGACGACCTTAAGGATGTCCAGGTTGAGGCTGTAATAAGGGGATACGACCACAGCGATCTGATTGAGGACATCACAGCTGCCTTTGATATGAAGGCAAATGTCACCTATGACAAGAAGCTCACGCTTAAGCTTCCGATCCGGATGGATAAGGATCGCTACAAGCTCAGAATAAGGGTTGAGGACAGGAACGGCGACACAACCCAGGAAACATACGACCTGCAGGTTCAGGCCAAGAACCACGAGATATGGCTTAGGGACGTTATCTTCAACCCCGAGGCGTATGTCAAGGCCGGAAGGGCTCTCCTGACAACAGTGCGCGTCAAGAACATCGGCGAGCAGGACGAGGAGAGTCTCAAGGTCAAGGTGGCCATACCTGCACTGGGAATAAGCGCCTCTGACTTCATAGACGAACTCAAGGAGGACGAATCAACGACCTCTGAGGAGCTTTACATGAGGATTCCTGCCTGCGCAGAGCCTGGCGACTACGACGTCAAGGTAACTGTTGAGTTTAATGACGGCGAGGACAGTGTCTCAACAGCCAAGCAGATAACTGTTGTTGAGGGGGACGCGTGCCCGCTCGCAAAGCCCAGCGGCAAGGAAAAGCCTGCTGAGGAAAAGACAATAATCGCTGTCGGAGCCACGAGCCAGGAAGTTACTGCAGGCGAGGGCGGGACCATTTACCCAGTTACCATAACCAACCAGGGTTCGGCATCCAAGACTTACTCCCTGTCTGTTGATGTGCCGGGCAGCTGGGCTTCGTACCAGGTCTCCCCAAGCAACATAGCAGTTGTGAAGCCAGGCGAGACAGCAACGCTTTTCGTTTATCTCTCAGCCAAAGAGGATGCGCCTGAAGGAGAGAACATGTTCTCCATCACAGTGAGCGCAGACGGTGAGACTCTGAAGCAGGTGCCCCTGAAGGCAACTGTTGCAAAGAGGGCTGAGAAAGCAGCTGCAGGTCTTGACTGGGCAACTGTGAAGACAGTGCTTCAGATAGGGCTCGTAGTCCTTGTCGTGCTCCTTGTGATCCTGGGCCTGATAATCGGGTTCCAGAGGCTCAAGGGAGAGGACGAGGGCGACGAGGAGTCAGGGAAGACCTACTACTAAAGCCCTGTTTTTTTTCTTTTTTTACTTTTCTTTGTGTTCTTTTCGGATTGGTTCTTGCAGCGATTAGGATACCCTTTTGCGGGAAAAGGTTGTTGCAAGCTGGTGCTTCGTTATTTTCATCTCAGGCTTGAGCCCGCCAAGAGCCCGCCAAGCGTTTTTGGGATGCGGTTTTTGGGTTGAGCAAGCATGGTTTTGTCGTCGGCAGAAAAACAAAATATTTCGAAACCTTTATAAATAAGTTTTTATTCCCAAGTGATAAATATAAGGGACTTAAAATGAGTGGTAAAAAAACCGCGGTCTTAGGTGCACTGGTTCTCTTATTTTTATCGCTCTCCTTTTTTGGCTTCCAAGCTCATTACGCAGAGGCCTCTTCTGATTCTTCCCCTCAAAATCCTGCGGCTGCGATAGCCGTTGTTTCGCAGGACTCTCCCAAGTGCCCCTGCACTCCCCAGAGCTTTTTGCTGAGAATAACGAACAGGAACCCCTTTCCTGAGTCGTTCATCCTGGCTCCCTCAAAGAGCTGGCTGACGTTCAGCCTCAACCCGGTTGTTGTGGGCGCAGGGGAAACAGCAGATGTAAGCGTGTTCCTGAACGCTCCGTGCGGGGTTTACGGCAGAATAAATGAGCGCGTCGCTGTCAAGGGCGCAAGGTCGGGAATTGAAGCCATTGTTCCAATTGAAACTGAGATTCTGAGGTGCTACGGCTTTGACTCCTACGTCGGGGTTTACGAGCCATTTGAGAGCCAGGGAAAGACTCTTCTCAGGGTTGCTGTTCCTAACAGCTCTGAATTCAGGGCATGCGCTGAGAGGCTTGAGTTCTTCCCCTTTGTTTTGAGAAACAGAGCAGCTTTTTCAAACTCTTATCTTTTGTCTGTTGAGGGTCCTCAGTGGTCATGGGTGGAGCCCTCAGAGCTGAGCCTCTTGCCGGGCCAGTCAGGAGTGTCCAACATATACTTCAGGCCCCCGAGGGGCGCGGAGGGGCTTTTCAGCGTGGATGCATATGCAACCTCGGAACGAGGCGATGTGACAAAGAAAAGCTCGTTTGTGCTCAATGTTGGGAAGTGCTTTGACTACTCTGCTTCTTTTTCGCAGAACGAGATAAGCACGTGCTGCAGGGAGCAGGAGCTCTCAGCAACACTCACCAATTTCGCAAACGCCTCGGTTGATTTGGTGCTGAACCTCTCAGGGCCTCTCTCTTCCCGTGCTTCCCTCTCAAAAACCCTTCTGTCCCTCGGGCCTATGCAGAATGCCACTGTGAAAATCACGCTCTCCCCTGAGTGCAGCGAAGGGGTTTTCAACGCATCGTCATTAACAATAAACGCAAAGCCTGCTGATGCCTACTCTTTTGCGCTTCGCTCCGACTCTGTCAGGATTGAGATTGCCCCTCCTGAGAGGTGCTTTGACGTTTCCCTGAAAAACAGGGCAGCAATAATCAGCTCCGGCACGATATACGCGGGCTGGGAGAAGAAGGAAACCCTGCTTGAGGTTGTCAACACAGGGGTGCTGCCGGCTGATTACACTGTTTCTGTGGAGGGCCCAATCTGGGTCTCTGCCGAGCCATCAATTCTTCACCTTGAGCCCGGAGAGAAGTCCAACATAACACTAATCACCGAGCCCTTTGAGGACGTTGAGGCAGGGGACTACTCCGCCTCTGTTCTCTTGTCTCCTTTCGGAGAGGAAGTTGTCTTTGCATTTGACTTCACCATAAAGCTCGGGGCAAGGCCATTTCTTGAGTCCTACGGCTTGTACGTCCTCCTTGCCCTTGTTTTGGTGCTCCTTGTGCTTGTTGCAATCTACTTTGCAAGGGCAAGGAAGAAAGAGGAGAAGCCGAAGGAAAAGCCGGTTGTTGTGAAGAGGGTTTCAAGGGAGGAGGCCAAGAAGAGGGCGGAGGAACGCTATCTTGCAAGGCTTGAGGCAAGGAAAAAGAGGCCTGCAAAAAGAAAGAAGGTGAAGGAGGCGCCGGGCAGGAATCTTCTCATGGGAATCCTTGTTTTCCTGGTTGTGCTTCTCGGAGTGCTTGTGCTTGCCTACACCGGCTACTTCAACTTCATAACTGGGAAAGCCCAGCCCAACATAACAATAAACGTAAGCCCTCCTGCAGTGTCTCCGAATGCCACAAACATCTCTCTCAACGTAACGCAGCCAAGCAACCTCTCCCCTGTGGTGCTGCCTGAGAAGGAAGAGGAGAAGAAAGGGTTCCTTTACCAGTCATGGGAGCAGGGCACTGTGAAGAAGATAAACCTTTACGAGGCCTTCCACGACCCTGACAACGACACCCTTCTTTTCACAGCCTCCGAAGTCAGGAACATGACAATCAACATAACCCCTGAGGGCGTTGCTGTTATCACGGCTGACCCCGGCTTCGTG
>CAYVGP010000069.1:0-6116 GCA_964451135.1 uncultured Methanosarcinales archaeon | reverse complement strand
ACTCTGCAACGGCTCGTTCAAGTCAAGCCTTGTTCTTCCGTTTGCAGGCTCAAGCGTGTTCAGCGCTATTCCGTAATAAGTGTAGTCTGATTTGTGGTCAAAGCCAAGATTAAGGAACCTTCCCGGAGAGAACTGCGGCTTGGAGTCGCTCACATAAACTGTTGTTGAGCCTGCCGGAGTAGTGCTTTCCACAGATGCGGTGTCGCCGCATATATTCTCAGGCGCTGACGTGCCTTCATTAGGCACCCAGTTTGACTGGTCTGTTGATGTGAAGACAGCTACATGCACATTCCCCTGCACTTTGCCTTCGTCAAATGTTTGAAGGTAGAGTGCCAAGACGGGAGAGGAGGTGTAGTAGGGGTTGCTCAATGCTTCCTGGCCAGGAAAGAACTGGGGCGCCTCAGGACCGCTGGTGTCAATGTTGAACTCTGTTGTCAGCAGCACTGTGCCGTCAAAAGGAACCCCATGCGCGTCCTTCCCGCCTATAACCCACTTTGCTGTGCCGCTCTGGCCGTCGTAGCACCCGTATCCAAGGGGTATCCACAGCTTGCCCTCAAAGATTGTTTCGCTTGACCTTGAGAGCCTTGGCTTGAGGTCCGGAAGCGCCTCTCCGCTGCATGAGCCGAATGTAAAAGACAAGGAATCAATGCTTCCAATGGGCTCGTTTGAGGAAACAACAATGTCGTACTCTATCGGCGCCGTGAATCCCTTTGTCACTGTGTCCACAGGGTTTCCATTGCTCAGGATTGTTATGTTTATTTCCGGGGGCGTTGTGTCGTTTATGTCAAAATAGAAAAAAGAGGTGTTGGTGTTGCCGAAGATGTCAGTTGCTGTGACCTCAACAGAGTACGTCCCCACTTCAAGGTCGTATGTTCCTTTGCCTGCGGGGTTGCTTGTTAGGTTGTAAACAAGCTCCCATGAGCCCTGCCCTGCGTAGGACACTGTTAAAGGGCCCCCCTGGCCGTTTCTGTTCTGAATGGTTATTGACGCAGAGGTGACGTTGTTTGAGCCGAAGCTGTCCGCGAGAGAGAAGCTGAGGGTTGCGTTCTCCCCGTACTCCAAGAACGGCTGGGGAATGCTTGAAGGCCTTATTTCCGGCCCCGTGTTATCATAGAAGATGCTGATTCCTGAGGTTGTTGCGGACTGGCCGCTCCTGTCGTATATTGTTGCTGTGATTGTGTTCGGTCCTGGGAAAAGCTCAACCTGCTGAGAGAAGGTTCCTTTTCCGCCTGTTAGTCCTGTGATGGCGTACTCCCTTTCTTCACTTCCCCCTGCTACTTTTATTGTTATGTTTGCAGGCCTCAGCTCTGAGTAGTTGCCCGTTATTGTTACTGTTGAATCGCCTGTCATGAACTGCCCGCCAACAAGGCCTACAGAGGGATTGTCCTGGTTGATTTCAGGGGGTGTTGTGTCTTCAATGACTATGGTGTCTCCTGTCTCGTTGAATGTTGTGGTGTTTTCGTTTCCGAACTCGTCCCTCACAGTTATTGAGTAGGAATAGTCTCCTGTGTCAGGGAACGCGCTTGAGGGAATGCTCACGTTCCACGTGCCTGCTTCTGTGTCCCCTGCATCCTTGTCCATGAACCCGAGCTCAAAGACGTGGCTGTTTATTTCCAGCGTTACAGAGCTCACATTCACAACCACTTTTCTCTCGTCCTTTGTGCTCTCCTCAACGCCAACCTCAACATACACATCCTCTCCATACTCCCCCCCGGAAACTGAAACAGATGTTATTCGCGGGGGCTCCTGGTCAAGGTAAACTGCGTACCAGTTCTCGCCCTTCTCAGAGTCCTCGTCCATGTTGAATGCCCTGTCATACCCGACTATTCTGACGTAGTTCATGCCCTTGTCCAGCAGGTTCAGGTCATACGAGAATTCATTGTTCTGCGTTTCTTCAAAGAATTCCTCAATCAAGCTTGCCTTGTCTGCCTTGTAGGTCTCAATGAGGATGCTGTTGTTTATCCACATGGTGCGGTCCTGTATCCTTACGTTGGAAAGCTCTGCCTCTGACTCCGGAGCCCTTATGCCTATCAACCCCATGGGGCTTGATGCGAAATTTGTTGTCACAGACCCAACGCCGTCAACGCTGAACCTGTACTGAGATCCTGAGGCTGAAAGCGTTATTCCGAGCTTGTTGCTGTTTATAGCGAGATGCCTTGCTGTGGCCAGAAGCCTGCTTTCAGATGGCGTCCTGTACCATATCTGAAGCTCCCTGTCATTTATGTCTGAATTTGTTGCGTCCACCCTTGCAGCAAGGTAGCTGTCGCTGCTGTCATACCTGAAAACAACCTCTGCCTTTGTGCCTGATGAAATCGTGAGGTTTCCAGTAAGCGTGAAGTCTGAGAAGCTGTACCCCTCTATGAAGCTAATGCTGTCTCCTGAAGAACCCAGCTTGTCATTTTCAGCCATCTTGTATCCATAGTCTATCACTTTTCCTGAAACACTGACCGGGGGCGAGCCAACAACAACGTATCTCTCAGCATCTTCCTTCGTAATGCCTTCAACAAAAACATCAGGCCTTATTACGTCAATGTTCACGAGCCCGCACTTCTTTTCTGAGGGCCTTGATGCAGTCGGCTTCTCAAATGACTGGTAGCAGATGTAGTGAGGGGTGTTTTGGATGTCTAAGGCATCTGTTCTTCCGCTGGCAACTATGCTTTCGTCTGTGTCTGGTGCGCAGTCAGGGTTGTTGGGGCTCTTGCACCACTTAACTGTGTCAGTGCACCCAAAGCCGTTCTCTGGTTTGTCAACGCATCTCAGATACACCTTAGGTTGCCTGTCGGTGCCGTGCCATTTTCCGAAGGGGAACTGGTTCCCGTCATAGTCCTCTGCATAAATCTCAGGCGGGATCTGGTCAACAGTGAATACAACAAACTCCTCCGAGACCCTTCCCGTCCTATTCATCTCGCAGCTTATCTTGAATGCGTAAGTGGTGTTGTGGTCGCTTATCTCTGTGTAGCTTGTAACATCAACATCACCGTAATGCAGGTAGCTGCCGTCTGCCTGCTGCACCTTGCTCATGCTATGATTCGCGTCGTCAACATTCAGGAGGGTGTAAACGCAGTCAGCGTCGTTCCCTGTCTCAACGCTTATCCTTACGTTTGTTTCTGTTATTGGTCCCTGGGGCTGCGGGTTTCTTGTTTCCTGGTCAGCATCTATCCTTATCTTTGTCTCGTACTTCCTGTTGTTTCCCGCTGTATCAGTGCAGTTTATCTTGTACTTGTACAGGCCGTCAGGCAAGTGCTCATACTTTGCTATTAGCTCTGTGCCTCCCAGGCCGCTTATTCCCTGGAACCTCGCGCTTGGATCTGCCATTGAAGCAAGGGAGTCGTAGCACACAGCATACTCGCTGAGGTTGATGTAGATATTGAGCGTTGAATCATCATATGGCTCACTTGTGTCGTAAATGATGCTGCTTATCACTCCTTTCCCGCCCATTCCCCAGTTTGTTATCTCAGGCCCTGTCCTGTCAATAACCAGCGTTGCGTTCCTCACTACCTCAAGGTTGTTGGCGTTGTCCTCAGCGTAGAAGAAAACCGTGTACTCGCCCTCATCAAGGTCCTTTGACATCGTGAACGTTCCGCCGGCGTTCTTTTTCGCTGTTTCATTGGGATAAATGTATCTTCCGTCGCTTGAGGCAGCGAAAAACAGCTTTGAGGGGCCGGAGCACCTGCTTGATGAGCCGCTTTCAACAGAACACACAGCCCCGTCCTTGTCAACGTCAAACACGCTCGCATTTATCTTAAGCTCCCTTACATCCACCTTTCCTGTCACCGGGTCTATGCTTGACGGCATCCTAAGCGTAGTGAGAGGGGGGAACATGTCGTGCGCATAGCTGTCGGGTTGCGTGTCGTTGTCAGCGTCCTTGAAGCAACCATTTCCCTCACTCCACTTGCAGAGCCCGAATCCAAGGTAGTCTGAGCTGTTCCTCAGAACCCTGTTTGTGCCGTTGTACCTTTCCCCGTTATCGTTATAATAAACATCAACAATGACGGCTTCGTCACTGCTTCCTGTGCAGTCCTCCTTTGTAGTGTAATCCTCGCAGCTTACCTCGTCCTTGTTCTTGCAGTGCGGCTTGGTTGCCTCAACATAATAGCAGCTGTCCCCTGTCTGCCTGCACATCTCAGGGGTGCACCTTCCAAGAACCTCGTTGTAGTAGCCCTCGTCGCACCTTCCGCAGTCCTGCCTTTTCTCATCCTTGTCCACGCAAACGCCTATGCCCAGCTCCTGCATCACAGGCCTCCACTCGCACTCCCTGTCAGGCAGGCACGGGTTCCCTGACGCTGAAGGGGCCTGGTAGCTGCCCTCGCACGCTTCTTTTGACCTGTAGTCGTAGCAGCTCTCAATTCCTGCGCAGCTCTGAAACGAGTCCTTGACTGTGAGGGTGTAGTCGTAGTAGCAGAAGCTTTTTTCAGTGTCAGCGCAGGCCTCCTCGTTCCCTCCTATAACCATTGTGCTTGTTGAAAAAAACCCGTACATCCCGAGGGGGTAGTTGCATGCCGAGCACGGCTCCACCTTCCTGCACTCAGCTTTTCCGTTCTTGTTAACCCTGCACACTTCGTCCTTTCCGCACTCTACCTGAAGGTTTTCATCGCCGTAAACATTCTCATTGCTGCAGTCGTATCCCTTAACAAGGCGCCCTGCGTCGTCAGGAAGGCAGAACTGGTTCCGGGTGTCAAGGCAGGTCTTGTTGCCTGTGTAGGCGCACTTGACAGCTGAAAAAGAGGACTTTGAGGGGCTGTCCCGGGGGTACTTTGCCTCAACTATGTAGCAGAAGGTTGTGTCCGCCACTATTGGCTTGTCCTCGTAGCTCAGCTCTGTTATGCTTGAGGGGGTTAGCTTTACGTAATCCTGGGGCACAGAGCTGAACGTGTCGCCGTCATCCCCGCAGTCTCCTGATGCCTTGTCGCACCTCCACACATCATAAACAGCTTCGTCCTTGCACGCAGTGTTCTCCCACTCCACCCTCAGCCTGTATTCCCCCCTGAAATGCGTTACCTCAACGTTGGCAGGGGCAGGGGCTGTTTCCTCGCAGCCGCAGGGCCCTGGCTGGCACCTGTTCGGCACAATTGAGCCGCACGCCTTGACCCAGCTCTGAACCGAGCAGCACGTGTCCGGAATGCCGTTGCTGTCGCTGTCAATGGCGTAGCCGGGGTTGCAGTTCGGGCCGCAGCTCTGGGTGTTGCAGTCAGGGTCTTGGCAGTCAATTAAGGTGTCCTTGTCGTTGTCAACACCGTCCGCGCAGTCGGTTTCTATGTTCGGAACGCAGGAGCATCCGGTGTAGCACGTGGATGTGGCGTCAGAACAGGCGTAGTTAGTTATTGTTCCTGATTCGCATCTCTCGTTAATGGAGCAGCACACCCCTCCATTGGATATGCATTCAGGTGTTGTTGTTTCTAGTTTGCAGTCTGAGGAGCACCCGTCCTCTGAATCCCTGTTTCCGTCGTCGCATTCCTCGCCTGCTTCAAGAACCCCGTTTCCGCAGTCAGCAGGGTTTCCCTGGCAGAGGTCTGAAACTACGCATCCGAGGTTGTTTTGGATGTCTTCCTGCTCCAGTATGTAGTCAGGGCTGGGGCAGGTGTCAGGAGTGGGGTCGTAAAACACCTGGGGCTGGGAATCGCATTCGCAGTAATTGTTCTGGCAGTGCGAGTTAGGGGGGCAAGTCACTCCGCCGCACTGCTCTCCCTGGCCCTGCTGGTCGCATGTTCCGTCATTGTCGTCGTCTTTCTCATAGCCGGGGCAGCTTGCGCAAGAATCAGTGCATTCAAGGCTGGCAGGGCACTTCTTGCAGGTGTCAGAAGGGCACAGGTTGTAGTTAAAACCCGAGCACTGGCTTTGGCCGGGACAGTTCGCCCCCTGCTCAACGCATAAGTTCGCGGCATCGCAGTACTTGCAGCTGTTTGCTTCGCATCCTGCCTTGTCTCCTGCGTATGCTGAGCAGTCCTGCGGTTGGGGGCACTCTGCTGCGCATGTTTCATTGATTCCGTCGTTGTCGCAGTCAAGAGGGCCCTTGCTGTCTGTGGGCAAGCAGCACGTATCCAGCAAGTTATTGTTGTCAGTATCCACGGCGTATCCAGGAGCGCAGCTCGCGTCGTCCCCCTCCAAGCATTTCTTTC
>CAYVGP010000068.1:0-6126 GCA_964451135.1 uncultured Methanosarcinales archaeon | reverse complement strand
TAAGAGATATTTGCTGAATTTCAGTGGCGAGGAAAATATGAAGGGAATGCTGGAGTTGGCTGTTCTGAAGCTGATTGAAAAGAACCCGAGAAGCGGGTATTCCATAGCCAAAGAGCTGAAAAGAACAACAGGCTGGTGGCAGCCCTCGTACGGCTCCCTCTACCCTGTCCTGATAAGGCTTCACAAGGAGGGGAAGCTCAAGCTCGCGAAAGAGGGGAAGAGCAAGATATACTCCCTCACAGAGGCCGGAAAAGCGCATCTCAGGACACTGGAAAATGAGACCTCAAAGCTGAAGAGGAACATACTCAAGAACCTCTCAATAATGAGAATGATGGATGAGGAGAACTCAGAGTTCTACAGCACTATAAAGGAGTCTCTTGAGAGAAACGAGGTGCCTTTCCACCCTGTAGTGGCCGAACTGGGAAGGTTCAAGAAAGAGCTGGCAGTGCTGGAAAGAAAGGGCCTGGTGAAGAAGAAATCAATGGAGATTAAGGGGATAATAAGGGACGCTGCAAAGAAACTCAGGGGACTAAGATGAAAAAGGAGAGGGACAAAAAGGAAAAAAGGAAGAACCTTATTGTGCTCAAGGACGTCTGGAAGATATACACCATGGGAAAGGTGGAGGTTGCAGCCCTGAAAGGCCTGAACTTCTCTGTCAGGGAAGGGGAGTTTGTTGCGATAATGGGGCCCTCCGGAAGCGGGAAGAGCACTGCCGTGAACATGATAGGGTGCCTTGACGTTCCCACAAGGGGAAGCATATTCCTGGGAGGGATGGACATCTCCCACATGACGGAGTCCACTCTTGCGCAGATAAGGGGAAAAAAGATAGGGTTCATATTCCAGCAGTTCAACCTTATAAACAGCCTGACCGCGCTTGAGAACGTCATGCTGCCAATGACCTTCCAGAACGTGCCCAGGGAAAAAAGGGTGAGGCGGGCAACAGAGCTGCTTAAAATGGTTGAGCTTGGAGAAAGGCTTAACCACAAACCAACAGAGCTGTCAGGAGGCCAGCAGCAGAGGGTTGCAATTGCAAGGGCGCTGGCAAACGACCCGGACGTAATACTTGCCGACGAGCCCACGGGCAACCTTGATTCCAGGACAGGCATTCTTGTGATGTCCTTCCTCAAGAAGCTCCACACAGACCACAAGAAAACAATAATACTGGTGACGCATGACGAGAGCCTGACAAGGTACGCTGAAAGGGTTGAGTACCTTAAGGACGGAAAAATAGTCAAGAGCATTAAAAACCACGCACCGAGGTGAAGAACAATGAGAAAAGAATTCATGTACGCAGTCTTTTTTGCTGTTTTGCTTGCAGCAGTCGTCAAGGGAGCCGGCTCAGGAGAGATCGTGGACAGCTACAAGATAAAGGTGACAATGCTGAGCCAGGACCCTGACCCTGTTGAGCCCGGAAGATTCACTGATCTGAGATTCAAGTTTGAGAACTATGGCTTAAGGGAGGCCCCCAACGTGGAGGTTGAGCTCCTGCCTGAGAAGCCGTTCTCCCTTTACACAGGCAGCGCTGTGCAGAGCATAGGCACCCTGACAGGAAGGCAGACAGGGGTTGATGGAGCCATAGTCAAGTACCGCGTGAGGGTTGACTCAGACGCTGTTGAGGGCGCCAATGAGATTGAGATAAGGTACAGGATTGACAATGGGCCATGGGTGACGCTGGAGCCGTTTGAGGTGAATGTGGAAAGGCACGAGGCCATACTGTCAGTAAAGAGCGCGAGGCTCTCGCCCTCCCCGGCAGAGCCCGGCCAGGAGATACGGCTTGACCTTTCTCTTGAGAACATTGCCACAGGCCTCCTCAAAGACGTAAAGGTTGAGCTAGGGCTGATAACAGTGCTTAAATCAACCACCGCAATAACAACAAAGGAGCTTCCCTTCTCTCCCCTGGACTCTGCAAACCAGAAGGTTATAGAGTCAATAGGCCCCGGAAAGGAGACAAGCGTGGGCTTCAACCTGATAGTTGACCCTGATGCTGACACCGGGGTGTACAAGGTTCCTGTCTCGTTGTCTTACAGCGACGAGAAAGGGGCGAACTACTCCTCCACGGTTTACACCTCTGTTGTTGTGAGCGCAAAGCCAGATGTTTCGGTGATGCTTGACTCAACAGACCTCATGGAGCCGGGGAACAAGGGAAGCGTCACGCTGAGGGTTGTGAACAAGGGCCTTGCAGAGGTCAAGTTTGTCACTGTTGAGGTTCTGCCCGACGAGGGCTTTGACCTTCTCTCCGGGCCGGTCTACTACATGGGGAACATAGACTCTGACGACTACGAAACAGCGAGCTTTGATTTGTATGCGAAGAAGTGCGCTGACTGCGACCTTTCCCTCCCTGTTAAGCTTACATACAAGGACTCCTCAAACAAGGACTACAGCGAAACAGCGAACATAAGGGTTCCCCTGTACTCTGAAAGCGAGATAGAGATGCTCGGCTTCAGGAAAAAGAACCCCCTTGTGGGAATAGCCATAACAGCCCTGATAGTGGTGCTCGGCCTCTTCATTTACAGGGCATGGAGAAAAAAGAGGAGGAAGTAGTTTTTCTTTTTTTCAAACTGCAAGATGATTGCAGACTATGTTACCCTGGCTGTGAAGGCAATCACTCAGCGCAAGCTGAGAAGTTATTTAACAATGATAGGCGTGTTCATAGGCATTGCGGCAGTTGTTTCCCTTGTGAGCATGGGCGAGGGGCTTCGCGTTGCCATAATGGCGCAGTTCGGCTCCTTTGGCCCTGATGTTCTCTCTGTGAGGGCCGGGGGGCTCAACTTCGGCCCTCCCGGAACAGGAGCCATTAATCCCCTCACAACCGACGACCTGAAAAAAGTTGAGTCAGTTGCCGGGGTGAAGATGGCTATTGCTCGCCTTGTGAGATCCGTAAAGGTCGGCTTTAACGACGCTGAGCAGATCGGCATGGCAGCAAGCATGCCGAAGGGAGCTGCGAGAAAGGAAGTGGAAAGAATTCTGGGCCTGGAGATGGGCGAAGGGAGAGCGCTGAAGGACGGGGACAGGAACAGGGTTGTGCTGGGAGCGAACTACGCAAAGGACGACAAGTTCGGCAAGCCAATAAAGCCGGGCCAGAAGATAACTGTGCAGGGAAAGGAGTTTGAGGTTGCGGGGATACTGAAAAAGAAGGGCAGCTTCGTGTTTGACAACATAATCCTAATAAACGAGGATGTCATGAGAGACCTTTTCAACGACCGCAAGAAGGTTGACATCATAGCTGTCATTGTTGAGAACCAGCAAGAGATAAACATTGTGCAGGAAAGAATAGAGAAGGTCATGAGAAGGGCAAGGGGGGTGAAGGAGGGGGAAGAGGACTTTGAGGTTGAGTCCCCGTTGACAACACTCAAGACAATTGACGACACGATGTTCGCTGTCCAGCTTTTCATTTACATAATTGCCGGGATTTCGCTTCTTGTGGGCGGCATAGGCATATCAAACACAATGTTCACCGCTGTTCTTGAGAGAACAAGGGACATTGGGATTATGAAGGCTGTTGGGGCTAAAAACTCAACGATATTCGTTCTTTTCCTGATAGAATCAGGTTTCATGGGGGTTGTGGGCGGGATAATAGGGGTTGTGCTGGGCGCTGGTCTGGCAGCCGGCTTTGCAGCAGCAGGAAGCGCTGCGCTTGGCTCAAGCCTGATAAAGGCCCATTTCCCGTTGTGGCTCATCTTCGGAAGCATGCTCTTCTCCTTTGTGCTTGGAAGCGCGGCAGGAATCACTCCCGCAATGAACGCCGCAAAGCTCCAGCCAGTTGAGGCAGTGAGGTACGCGAAATGAGGTCTGAGTACGTTGGCTATGCCATCAAAAAGATAAGGAGCAGAAGATTGAGAAGCTGGCTCACTGTTGTTTCCGTGCTCATAGGAATAGCGATGATTTACACCCTCATAAGCTTCGGCCAGGGCCTGTCCTCTTATGTTGACAGCCTCTCAAGCAAGATGGGAAAGGACAAGCTCATTGCCCAGGCAGGCTCTTTCACAACAATAATTGACGAGAACTTCTTCTTCACAGAGAGCGAGCTGGGGTTTCTGAGGAAGATGAACGGCATCTCAGAGGTTAGCCCCCTTTATTTCAAGGGGGTGCAGGTGAAGAAAGGAAAGAAGAGCGTTTACGCCTTCGGCATAGGCGTTTCAACAGGCAAGGACAGGCGCCTTGTTGAGGAGACCTTCGGAGTCGGAATAATAAAGGGAAGAAACCTTAGGAAGGGGGAGAAGAACAAGGTGGTTCTTGGCTACAATTACCAGCTCCCGAACAAGGCTTTCAAGAACCCTCTCAGGGTGGGTGATAACGTACTGATAAATGATGTGCCTATGGAAGTCATCGGGTTTTATGAGCAGGTTGGAAACCCCCAGGACGACACAAACGTGTATTTCAGCCTTGAGGGCTTTGAAAGCATTTTTCCTGAGGCAAAGCACAAGTACAACGAGATAATTGCGAGAGTCACAGAGGGGCAGGACCCTGCATTCATAGCTGAGAAGGCAACAGACAAGCTGAGGAAGCTGAGGGGGCAGAAGAGGGGCCAGGAGGATTTTACGATTCAGACATTTGAGGACGCGATAAAGACATTCACCAACATCCTGACAATAATCAACGTGATACTTGTTCTGATAGCGATGATATCAGTCATAGTTGCAGGCGTCAACATAATGAACACGATGTACGCAGCAGTGCTTGAGAGAACAAAGGAGATTGGGATTATGAAGGCTGTTGGCGCGAGAAACAGGCACATCATGCTCATATTTCTCGTTGAGTCCGGTATAGTGGGGCTAGTGGGGGGCGTGCTGGGAATACTTGTGGGCTACGCCCTCTCCTCTCTTGGAGGGAAAATAGCTGAGAACGCGGGCTTTGCCATGCTCAGGCCAGAGTTCCCCCTGTCCCTCACAATCGGCTCGCTCCTGTTCTCGTTCTTCGTTGGCTCCCTTTCAGGGGTGCTTCCCGCAAGGGCAGCTGCGAGGCAGAAGCCGGTGGACGCGCTCAGGTACGAGTAAGAAGGCGGAACCTCTCAATTCCCAAAAGCCTGCGATACGGCGAAATCCTCTGAAAAATCCTGATAAACAAGCGCTCAGTCCTATTCTGAAAAAAGGCTTTTTGACACGCACTCAAGTCTGCATTGCTCTCTCGTAGTTTCTTCTCATCCGCCTTGCGTACGCCTCTGCCTTGGCCGCTATTCTGTTGTTTTGCTCTCCGAAAAAACCCCTTTTCTCAAGCTCCCTGCGAAAATCTGTTTCAGGCAGCGCTGTGAAGTTGCTAGCGAACCTGAAGCCCGCGCCCTCTACCAAACTCTTGAATTCCCTTGCAGCCTGTGTCCCGAAGAGCTTTATTGACTGGAACTTTGTTATGGCGTCAGCCCCTGCTGACAGCAGGCAAGGTATTTCGTGTATCTTGTTGGGCCAGCTGCCTGCGATTATCTCAAGCCCCGGAAACGCCTCTCTTGTTTTCCTAATCCAGAGGGAGTAGTATTCTGTTTCAGGGCCTTTCTTGAAGGGAGTTCCCGGATGGGGCACGAGCCGGTAAAAAGTCACCCTGTCAATTCTGTGTTTGGATATGAAATCCGCCAACAACTGTATGTCCTTTTCTGTTTCCCCAAGCCCGATTATTATTGTGATGGCTTTCTTGAGCCCCAGCTCATCGCAAACAGAGAACTGCTCAACCACCTCGCTGAGCGGCTTTGCTGGGCATATCTCGTCGTGCAGCTTGGGGTTTATGCACTCCACTGTTCCTGTCACCCCCTTTATATGGGGAAGGAACATGCTGAGCTTTTCTTTGGGCAGCACACCGAGGTTGAGCCACTGCTTCTGCCCGGTTATCCGATGTATGTTTTTCACTATCTCAACAAGCTCAGGTACGGAGTGAGAGTGTATTCCCGAGGAAATGAACTCTATTCTCCAGTTGAGTATTGAAGCAAGCAGGGCCTCTGCGTACACAGACTCGTTCCGCCTTCTCGCAAGGCGGGGGTTCTTTATGTTCTGCCTTATGGTAGACATGTAGCAGAACTTGCAGTGGGGCCTTGCGCAGTACCACGACAAGAAGATAGCCCTCTCAAAAAAGACCTTTTTCATGGAAGGAAGTGCTCCGGGGAGTTATATAAATATTGCTGGGGAACCAAGGAGCGACGAATAA
>CAYVGP010000067.1:0-6281 GCA_964451135.1 uncultured Methanosarcinales archaeon | reverse complement strand
ATTATCGGTGGAATTGCTTTCTGGATTGCAAAAACCGGCAAAACAGGTGTTGGAGATGGAAAAAACAGAGGGGCTTCTCTTGGGGGTGTGCCGCGTTTCTCAGTCTTTCGGCCCCTTCTTCTTGTCCCTGAACTCCCTGTTTATGACCTCAATTATCTTTTCAGCCACGTCTTCTGAACTCATGGATGTTGTGTCAATCACGATGTCGTAGTGCTTTGGCCTGAAGGGGTCTATGCCGTAGTACTTCAGGTACCTCTTTTTGTCGCTCTCCATCCTTTCCAGGAGCGACTTCCTGACCTCTTCTATGTCCCTGTATTCCCTCTCGTCAGGGCGGGGATTGAGGAATATCCTCTGCGCAGCAACGTCCATGTCAGCAGTAAGATAAACCTTGACTGAGTCAGGTATGAAATGGAAGCTCAGCCTGCCGTCAATCACGAAGTTGTCCTCGTTCTTTCCCAGCTCCTTCTGGTACTCGTCGGCGAGCTTGTCAGTGAAGAACTCCTTCTCTCCAAGCTTGTTGAACTCCTCAATAGTCATTCCTCGCTCCATCGCCATCCTTCCCCTCAGGTCCCCCACAGAATAGTACTTCATGCCCAGCTTCTTGGCGAGGAGCTTGGCAACAGTGCTCTTCCCAGCACCAGGAGTCCCGGATATGCTTATCTTCATGCAGCCTAGTATGTCTTTGGTGTTATTAACCTTTTTGGTTAAACAAAGCTGAAAAGCGCACCAAAAGACTTAAAAAATGGCAGAAAGCCTTGCTTGTGAATGGTTCCGCGCAACGCTGACGAGGGCTTCGCCATGATAAGGGAGGCATTTGAGGAGCTTTTTCCCGGGAGGGAGTTCAGCTACTCGGCAAAAGTAAGGTACTCTTCAAGGTTCTCTGCATACAACGCAACTATCTCCCTCTCAAACAACGTCCTGGAAGCAAGGCTCTCAAGGAAATGGGAGGGGGTTTCCAGGGAGATACAGATTGGGCTTCTCCAGGTGCTTCTCAACAAGCTCTTTAAGGCAGGGAGGAAAACGAGCCGGATGGGCCTGTACGAGATTTTCCTGAAAAAGGTTCATGTTGCTGTTCCCAAGAACAGGATTGACGCTCTTCTGAAGCACGAGTTTGACAATCTCAACGACAAATTTTTTCACAGCCTCCTTGAAACACCTAACCTCGTGTGGGGGAGAAACTCTAAGACAAAGCTGGGTAGTTACGAGTACGGCTCAGACACAATAACGATAAGCTCTGTGCTCAGAAATGCCCCGAGGGAATTTCTTAGGGTTGTGCTTTACCATGAGATGCTTCACAAGAAGCTAAAGTTCAGCTCTACATCAAGGGGGAGCAGGTACCACACCCCTGAGTTCCGCAGGCTTGAAAGAATGTTTCCTGAGTTTGAGCGGGTGAACAAGGAGCTAAGGAGATGGCTGTCCAGGAAGAGGTTTTTCAGGGACTTTCTCGGGATTGACTGAGAACTATTTCTCTCCAATAATTCTCCAAGATTTGCGCTGGAAAAGCTTTTTAAATCCCTTGGAGTTTCCAACAAACCATGCCAGCGCCAAAAAAGCTCAGCGTGGAACCAGTGTATTCTGCTGTTAAGGTAGAGGAAGAGGTGCTTTCTTTCTGGAAGAAGAACAAGATATACGAGCAGGCAAAAGAAATCTCTGCCAAAGGAAAGCCGTTCTACTTCCTTGACGGCCCTCCCTACACCTCCGGCAAGGTTCATCTCGGAACAGCGTGGAACAAGTCCCTGAAGGACATGTTTCTCCGCTACAAGAGGATGCGCGGCTTCAACGTGTGGGACAGGGCAGGATACGACATGCACGGCCTGCCCACTGAGTCGGCAACCCAGAAGAAGCTCGGGCTTGAAACCAAGGAGGACATAATATCCTTCGGGGTGGACAGGTTCATAGAGGAGTGCAAGAAGCTATGCATTGAAAACATGAGGCTTATGAACAAGGACTTTTCGCGCCTCGGCGTTTGGATGGACTTTGATAATGCGTACCAGTCAATCAAAAAGGACTTCATTGAGGGGGAATGGTGGCTCATTAAGAGGGCTTACGAGCAGGGGAGGCTGTACGAGGGGCTTAGGACAATGACGTGGTGCCCCATAACAGAGTCCGCTTTAGCAAAGCACGAGCTTGAATACAAGACAGTGAAGGACAACTCCGTATTCGTAAAGTTCAGGCTGAAAAACAAGGAAAACGAGCACCTGATAATCTGGACAACGACTCCATGGACAATTCCGTTCAACCTTGCTGTTATGGTGCATCCTGAGATAGAGTACGTGAAGGCAAGAGTGGGCCCTGAGCACTGGTACGTTGCTGCTCCCCTTGCCTCTGCCTTCATAAGGGGGGTGGCTGAAAAGGACTACGAGGTTGTGGAAACACTGAAGGGAGCGGATTTGGAGGGCAGAGAGTACGAGCACCCGTTTTATCCATTCCTCAAGGAGCATTACGACAAGATAAAGAAGAATGCGCCTAAAACGCACACAGTCCTTCTCTCCTCTGAGTACGTTGACACCTCGTCAGGAACAGGCATTGTTCATTGCGCGCCGGGGTGCGGCCCTGAGGACTACGAGGTGGGGCACAGGAACGGAATACCGCCGTTCAACACCATAGACACAAAGGGGGTGTTTCCTGAGTCAATGGGCAGGTTTTCAGGGCTCAGGGCGAGAAAGGACGACGCGGAGTTCGTCAAGGCTCTTGACGAGGTTAACGCCCTAGTCGCCCAGACAATTGTGGAGCACGAGTACCCCCATGACTGGAGATACCACGAGCCCGTCATATTCAGAACAACAAAGCAGTGGTTTTTTCGGGTAGAGGACTTGAAGGAAAAGATGGTGGCTGAGAACGAGAAAATAACTTGGGTGCCCAAAGCAGCATTCAACGCGTTTGACTCCTGGCTGAGAAACCTCAGAGACAACTCAATATCTAAGCAGAGGTTCTGGGGTGTGCCCCTCCCTGTGTGGAGAAACGAAAAAGAGCCCGATGACTACATAGTGGTCGGCTCTGCAGACGAACTTGAGAAGCTCTCTGGCGTGAAGCTGGACGACCTCCACATATCCTCTGTTGACAGCGTAGTAATAAAGAAAGACGGCAAAACATACAGAAGGGTTCCTGACATACTTGACGTCTGGGTTGACGCAGGCACTGTTTCGTGGAACTGCCTTGACTTTCCCAGAAGAAAAGACCTCTTTGACAAGCTATTCCCTGCTGACTTCATCCTTGAGGGAAAGGACCAGATAAGGGGCTGGTTCAACCTCCTGATGGTGGCCTCAATGCTTGCCTTCGGAAAACCCTCATTCAAGTCTGTTTACATGCACGGCTTCATCAATGACGCCCTCGGCAGGAAAATGTCAAAGTCCCTTGGCAATGTCATAACCCCTGACGAGGTTGTTGACAATCACGGGGCAGACACCTTCCGCTACTACATGATTTCCGCAGCAGCCCCGGGCCTTGACCTGAACTACAACAAGGAAGATCTGCTGGTGAAAAAGCGCAACCTCGGGGTTTTGTGGAACCTTCACCGCTTCCTCATTGACACAGCCTCTTTTCTTGGAATCAACCCCCTGAAACTAAGTTTCAGCGAGCTTGAACTCTCGGTAGCTGACCGCTACATTCTTGCAAGGACGAGTTCTGCGGTAGCCCAGGCCACCGAGGCATTTGAGTCCCTCAGGCTTAACCAGGTGCCTGAAATAGTGGAAAATCTGTTCCTTGAGATATCAAGGACTTACGTGCAGTGGTCAAGGGAAGCAGTGCAGTCATCAAGGAAGTCAGCAGAGGCGTTTCTATTTGCGCTTCACCGCTCCCTTACTGCAGCTATAAAGATGTTTGCTCCTGTGGCTCCTTTCATAACTGACAAGATGTTCAGAAACCTGAAGCAGGCATTCGGCATTGAGGAGGAAAGCGTGCATCTCCTTGAGTGGCCCGAGAAGGAGAAGGAATTTGAGGACAGGGACATAGTTGAGCAGGGAGAAAGGGCGAAGCACATAATCGCAGGTGTTCTCGCAGCAAGGGAATCAGTTGGCTTGGGGGTGAGGTGGCCCCTGCCTCTTGCTGTTGTGGAAACCCCTGACAAGGGGGTCTCAGACGCAGTGAACACTTTCATAGAGGTTATCAAGGCCCAGGCAAACGTCAGAGAGCTGAAAACAGTGGAAAAGTTCGCCGAGGCAGAGAGAAAAGTGGCGCCTAACCCTGCAGAGCTTGGAAAGTCCTTCGGCTCGCTCTCAAGAGAAATTATCTCAGTTCTTAAGAGTGCTGAGGCACCCCTTCTTGAGAGGCTTGCAAGGGGGGAAAGCGTTAAGATGAATGCAGGGGGCAAGGAAGTGACGCTCACAAAGAACCACGTTTGCGTTGACATAAATCTTCCGGAGGGCTTTGCCTTCTCCTCATTCCCGGGGGGCACCGTGTTCATAGACTCAAACCTCACCAAAGAGCTTCTTGCAGAGGGCTTTTCAAGGGAAGCTGTGCGGAGAATCCAGCAGTGCAGAAAGGAGCTGGGGATGAAGAAGGATGAGAGGATAGAGCTGCTTATTGCCGCAGAGCCAGAGCTTAAGGAGATGCTCGGGGAATTCTCCGGCTATATCAAAGACAAGGTTGGGGCAAAAAATCTTCAGATTCTTTCCGAGGCGGAAAAACCAAAGGGGGAGTGGGACCTCTCAAAAAAATTCAAAATAAAGGGAAAAGAGCTTTCTGTGCACATAAAGAAGGTTTAGCAAAAAGGCTCAATCGTGGTGCTGAGTGTTGCTGTTATTGCTGTTGCTTGAGCCATTCCAGCTGCTGTCAGCCCAGAAATCAATCACTGCCCGGACTTTTCTCTCGCTGAACTTTCTGATTGCTTCAGGTATGTTGTGTTTTTCTGAGGCTTCCTTAATCTTGAGAAGAATGCTGTTTCCGTTTGCGTTGTAAGGGATTCTGTCGTACCAGCTCAGTGCCTCGCTTAGGTATGCGCACCTAACCAGCCAAAGCATGAAAGAGTCGTGGAAATCCTCGTCCTTCAACCTTCTCTCCAGATTATTCAACGAGATCTTTGGAACTGTTCTCTTAATGGAATCAAGAAGTTCTTCCCCCTTTCTGACATATGACTTGGCTATGTCTGGAGGGAATTTCTTTATTCTCAGCAGGCTTGTTGCCTCATAGTCAGAATAAGCTGAGACTGCTGACTCCAACGGGTCAATGATTAGCTCCCTTGCTTCTGCGGTTTGGTATTCTTTCATGGCGCTCCCTTTCTTCGGAGTCACCAGCTTTTTTAGAACAAGCAAAGATTAAGCGTCAATCATCTCTATCTCAATGTTGAGGCCCTCTGGTATGGGCACCCTCATAACAAGGCGCATTGCCCTCTCGTCCAAACCCAGGTCAATAAGCCTCTTATGCACCCTCATCTCGTACCTCTCCCACGTCGCAGTGCCTTCTCCGTCAGGGCTCTTCCTTGTTGTGACCCTGAGCCTCTTTGTGGGGAGGGGTATTGGTCCGCGTATGTCAACGCCTGTCTTTTCAGCTATGTCTATGATGTACTTGCATGTCTGGTTTATTTTCTCAATGTCTATGCTTGCCAGTTTTATTCTTGCTCGCTGCATTTTGTCCTCTTTCCAACAAAACTATGTGAAATGCAAAATAAAAAAATGTGCCTGCCTACTTCTTGGCAAGCTCCTTTTTCACAAGGTCAATGCACATTCCTGCTGCAACTGTCTGCCCAGAGTCCCTGATTGCGAACCTTGCCAGGTGGGGGATGTCGCTCTGCTTCTCAATCACCAGCGGCTGCACCGGCTTCACCTTCACTATTGCGGCGTCCCCGTTCTTGATGAAGTCAGGGTTCTCCTCCAGGGTTTCTCCAGTGGCCGGGTTCAGCTTCTTCTCTATTGCGGTAATCTGGCATGCAACCTGCGCGGTGTGGATGTGGAACACCGGGGTGTAGCCGACTGTGATGACGCTTGGGTGGTTGAGCACGACCATCTGGGCAGTGAACTCCGAAGCCACTGTGGGCGGGTTGTCTGCATGACCAAGAACGTCTCCCCTTGCGATGTCCTTCTTGCCGACTCCCCTGACATTGAAGCCCACGTTGTCGCCGGGCTCTGCCTGCTGGAGCTGCTCGTGGTGCATCTCTATGCTCTTGACTTCTCCCACGACTCCCTTGCCTTCTCTTCCCGGAACTATTATCACCTTGTCGCCCACCTTCATCACACCTGTCTCAACCCTTCCAACAGGAACGACTCCTATTCCTGTGATGTTGTAGACGTCCTGTATGGGGAGCCTCAGCGGCAGGTCAACGGGCTTCTCCGGCGGGTTCAGGTTGT
>CAYVGP010000066.1:0-6329 GCA_964451135.1 uncultured Methanosarcinales archaeon | reverse complement strand
AGACCAGAAGCCGGGCGATCTAGTCCTGGGCAAGACGAAGCCGGGGTAAAACCCGGTGGAGGTCTGAAGGGGTTCTGCGGACAAGCGTTCTTCTAACCTCGGGCTAGGGGTGAAAAGCCAATCGAGCCCGGCGATAGCTGGTTCCTGCCAAAATTGGCCGTAGTCAAGCGTCGGCTGAGGCAGCCAAGCTGGTAGAGCTACGGATTGGGGGTTCAGGCCTCGAAAGGGGTCGGCTCCTTGTCCAACTCCAAATAGCTTGGCACCGTAGAAGCTGGCAGACGGGGGCCCGGGGTAAGCTTGGGTCCCAAGAGGGGAACAACCCAGACTGGAGTTAAGGTCCCAAAATGCTGATTAAGTGTTAAAGGGTGAAAGGTGTCCATGGCCGAAGACAGCGAGGAGGTTGGCTTAGAAGCAGCCACCCTTTAAAAAGTGCGTAACAGCTTACTCGTCAAGGTCGTGGGCCCTGAAAATGGACGGGGCTAAATCAGCTACCGATACTCCAGACGCTCGCAAGAGCTGTGGTAGGCAGGCGTGCTGCGAGGGCAGAAGCCTATCCGAGAGGGTGGGTGGACCTTGTAGCAATGAGAATCCTGGCGGTAGTAGGAGCTGAGCAGCGTGAGAATCGCTGCAGCCGAAAGGGCAAGGGTTCCTTTGACAATGCAAATCAGTCAAGGGTTAGTCAGTCCTAACCCCAGCCCCAACAGGGTCAGGGGGAAAGGGAAACCGGTTAATATTCCGGTACTTGCATTGTATGTGCGGCGACGCAGGGCGGACTTCTGACGCTTCGGGAGAGGCAAACACACCTCGTCTAGTGTGTCAAACAGCATACGTCAGGGGAGTACTGTCACGGTGAGAACCTGAGGAAAGCTGTGATGAGCGGCCTGTATGGGCCGTTTTGCTGGTTCCTGGAGCCCGTGAAAAGGGAGTCCGCAAAAATCAATGCAATCTGTACCCAGAACCGGCACAGGTGCCCCTAGGTGAGTAGCCTAAGGCTTGTAGGATTAATCTGGTCAAGGGAATTCGGCAAATTGGCCCCGTGCCTTTGGTATAAGGGGTCCCTGCGGTTGTCTCTGCATAGGGGCGGTCGCAGGGCGCAGTGACTAGGACGGCCCGACTGTTTAACAAAAACTTAACATTCCGCTAGCCTGAAAAGGTGCGTACGGAATGTGACATCTGCCCAGTGCCAGTACTTGAACCTCCTGTTCAAGGGAGCGAAGAGCTGGTAAACGGCGGGGGTAACTATAACTCTCTTAAGGTAGCGTAATACCTTGCCGATTGAATGTCGGCTTGCATGAATGGTGTAACGAGGTCGTCACTGTCCCTGACCAGAGCCCTCCGAACACTCTTTTCTGGTGCAAAGGCCAGAGATCTCCAGTGGGAAGCGAAGACCCCGTGAAACTTTACTGTAGCCTGTCGCTGTGACGCAAACTTTGATGTGTAGGGTAGCTGGGAGTCGCCGAAGCTTGGACGTCAGTTCGAGTGGAGACACCGATGAAACACCAGCCTTCAAAGTTTGCGCCGCTTACCTGTCTCTATGGCAGGGACAACGATTGGTGGACAGTTTGGCTGGGGTGGCACCCTGCTGAAAGGATATCAGTAGGGCCCAAAGGTCAGCTCAACCCGGTCAGAAATCGGGTGTGGAGTGCAAGGGCAAAAGCTGGCCTGATTGTGCTTCCAACAAAACGAAGCGCAAACGCGAAAGCGTGGCCTAGCGAACCTCAATGCCTCCTTGGTGGGGGCTTGAGATGACTGAAAAGTTACTCCGGGGATAACAGAGTTGTCGCGCCCGAGAGCTCAAATCGACGGCGCGGTTTGCTACATCGATGTCGGCTCTTCCTATCCTGGCTGTGCAGAAGCAGCCAAGGGTGGGGGTGTTCACCCATTAAAAGGGATCGTGAGCTGGGTTCAGAACGTTGTGAGACAGTTTGTTTGATATCTACTGGAGATGTCTGATGGCTGAGAGGAAGGGCCCTCTAGTACGAGAGGAACGAGGGCTCGGCGCCACTGGTCTACCGGTTGTCCGACAGGGCAGGCCGGGCAGCTACGCGCTATCGGGATAAGAGCTGAAAGCATCTAAGCTCGAAGCCCCCCTCGAAAAGAGCCATCACAGGGCATGGGTAGAAGACCCGTTTGATGGATGCGGTGTGTAAGCACGAAGCTTCGGCGACGTGTTCAGCATGCGCATACCAACGCCCGTACCGCTTCTTATGCGCGGTCTTTTTTCTTTAATTCTGAAAGAATTTTAACTATTGCATAGTGGTAATTTTAGAAATATTTATAAATCAGAGAAGCTAACCCGCACGTTTAATGCAATCCTTGAACCCCCCTATAGGTAAAAGCCCTCATCGTCTGCCTAACTCCTCAAGTGAAATTCGCAGGCCATTAAAATATTGTTACTCTCAGCGTGATAGTTGCTGAATGCAATACTCAGGATTGGCGGCATTTTACTTCTTCGCATTCTGCCACTATGCCTCTATTCCGAAGGTGACCCTGAGGAGCCATCCCGCAAGAAAGCTTACAAATGCCACGCTCAATGAGATCGCCGCCATTCTGAGAAAGCGGGGGAGGAATCTTGTTTCCTTGAGCACAGCCATGTAGGAGGAATAAGCAAGGATGATGAGCATCGCGATTGCCAGTGTTCCTGCAAGAGCCAATATTCTGTTGCTGAACAAGATGTACGGAAGCACCAGCAGAGTGACAACGATTATGTACGCAATGCCTGTGTATAGCGCTCCCTTCGCCGGAGACTTGTCGGGGACAATGCCCTCTTCCTCGCTGGTTGAGAGAAAGGAGGATGCAGCCATTGAGAGCGAGGCAGCAAAGCCAGTTATGAATCCTATCAGCGCTATCATTGAGGAGTTCTGGAGCGCGAGGGTGAGGCCGGCAAGCGCTCCTGTGAGTTCAACAAGGGCGTCATTGAGACCGAGCACGATTGAGCTGGCATAAGTGAGTTTCTCGTCTTTCAGAAGCCTTATCAGCGCCTCCTCGTGCTTTTTCTCGTCTTTTGAGAGCGCCCTTATCTTCGGCGTGTCTATCAGCTTGTAGAGCTGCTGCGTCTCCTGCTCCCCCCGCTCCATCAAGCGGAGGCTGAACACCGCCCCGAAAACCCTTGCAAGCAGGACATACCAGAACACCTTGATTCTGTTTGCTTCAGCATCCCTCTTTGTTAAGCTCTTGATCACGTTGTAGTGCTTCATCTCTTCACGGGCAAGCCCGAGCAGCACTTTCCTGTTCGGCGAATGAGCAACCATACCAGCGAGCTTCTTGTATATGCTGTGCTCGGTTATCTCGTTTTTCTGCGCCCTGCGCAGCTCCTTCTGCGCCTCCATTCTTTTCCGGGCGGGGTCTTTCTTTAAATTTTTTTCTCGCGATTATGGAAAAGCATAAAAATCTCCTCTCAAAAGCAGGGTTCATGATAATAGCAAGCCGTGCAGAGCAGTCTGCACTTGGAAGGAGAGTGGCGCGCCTTGCGGGCGCCAGGTTCAGCTCCCTCAACATAGGTCATTTTCCTGACGGCGAGACCAACCTGAGGTTCCGCCTTGGCTTAAAGGGAGAAAGGGTTGTTATTCTGGAGTCGCTGTTCCCTGCCAACGAGCGCATAATGGAGGCGCTTTTCTCTGCCTACACAGCAAGGGACCTCGGCGCGAAAAGAGTGACGTTGGTCGCCCCTTACCTAGCTTACATGCGGGAGGACAAGCGCTTCCACAAGGGCGAGTGCGTATCTGCGAAGGTTCTCGGAGCTCTTCTTTCAGCTGCTTTTGATAGCATCGTAACAATTGACCCCCACCTTCACCGCTTCAAGTCTCTTAGGGAGGTTTTCTCTGTCCCCTCAAAGCGGCTGAGTTCTGTCCCGCTGATAGCGGACTTCATAAGGAAAAAATACCCCTCCTCCATGCTTGTTGGCCCTGACGAGGAGAGCGAGCAGTGGGTCTCAAACGTCGCGTCTCTTGCAGGGCTCGACCATGACGTTTTGAAGAAGACAAGGTACTCCTCCACCAGGGTGAGGGTTAGCTTCAAGAGCAGCCATGACTTCAACGGTAGAACAGCAGTCATAGTTGACGACATAATAAGCACAGGCCACACAGTGCTTGAGACAGTGAAGCACCTGAAGCGGGCAAAGGCCGGAAAGATAGTTTGCGTGGCTGTGCACGGGCTTTTCACCCTTGACTCCTACTCCAAGCTCAAAAGAGAGGGCGTGGAGGTTCACACAACCAATACAGTTCCTCATGAGACCAACAGGATTGATGTTTCAGGCTTAATTGCCGGGGCGTTGTGAGGCGGTGATGGTGGCTTATGTTAAAAGGGACGCGCTTGTTGCGTTTCTTGACCGGACCCTTGGGAATAACGCTGGAGACAGCGCGCTGAACGGGCTTCAGGTTGAGGGCAGGGAAAGGGTTGGGAAGGTGGGGCTTGCTGTTGACGCATGCCTTGCTGTTTTTGAGAAGGCAGCGGCAGCAGGGGTTCACTTTCTTGTTGTTCACCACGGTCTTTTGTGGGGTCAGGAGCAGCCTCTCACCGGAATATACAAAAAAAGAATCAGCGCACTGGTCCGAAGCGGGATTTCCCTCTACGCATCCCACTTTCCCCTTGACTCTCATCCGAAGGCAGGGAACAATGCCCAACTCGCCAAAATGGCAGGGGCCAGAAAGCTGTCCCCGTTCGGGGAGATGAAGGGCTCTTTCTGGGGGCTTCAGGGGGCTGTGAAAGAGCAGCCACTGGCAAGCTTTGTTTCAAGGCTTGAAAGGGCCCTCTCAGCCAAGGCTCTCGTGTTTGGTTTCGGCAAGAGCGTTGTGAGAAAAGCCGGGTTTGTTTCAGGCTCAGGAACCTTTGCTGTTGAGGAGGCCGCATCCAGGGGGCTTGACGTGCTTGTCACAGGGGAGATGAGGCATTCCGCGTACCATGTTGCCAGGGAAGCAGCTGTGAACCTTGTGTGCCTCGGCCACTACAAGACGGAAACCCTCGGAGTAAAAGCGCTGGGCTCCCTGATTTCCAGAAGGTTCGGAGTGAAAACAGTGTTCATTGAGGAGGAGACAGGGTTGTAGGTTTTCGGAACTTAACATTCTGTGTTTATTTTGCCCGAACCATCTAGAAGGTCTCTGAAGACGGCTTGGCTGGCGGTCTTTGCTTGCTCTCCTGTTCATGGGCTTTGCCTCAACAACGCCACGCATTGGCCGTTCCCATCTTGAACAACAAAATCACGCAGTGTTTCTTTATTTATCCCGGCTGCTGCTCAAAACTGCCGATTTCTGGCATGAGGATTTCACAAACGCCCTGGCGTTAAAATATTTAAATGGCAAGCGATTCTCATCTTCTTGATGTGAAACTAATCATCACTCGTCACGGCGAAACTGAAGAGAACAGAGCCGGCATTATTCAGGGACATTTGCCAGGCCGTCTTTCTAAGACTGGAATCGAGCAAGCACGGAAAGTTGCATTAAGGTTGAAAAATGAGAAAATTGACTTTATTTATTCCAGTGATTTGGCAAGGGCTTCTGACACTGCGAAAGAAATTGCCAAATTTCACCCAGGCGTTCCTGTTGAATTTGTAAAAGACTTACGGGAAAGATTCCTTGGAGACTGGCAGGGTGAAAGCAAAGAGGAATTGGGATTTGCAAAGAATATGAGTGTTACAGCACTTTCTCCAAAAAACGGGGAAACATTTGAGGAGGTATTCAATCGTGCTAGCAGCTTCTTGCATAAAGTTTTGGCAAAACACCGTGATGACACCGTCCTATTTGTAGGCCATAATGGCATAAACAAAGCAATGATTGCGGTAATAACCGGCAAGGCTCCGGAGGAAATGAAAAGCATTGAGAATCAACATAACACCAGCATAAATATGTTTGAGATAGACGAAGACAAAAATCACAAAGTTCTGTGTTTTAATTGCAGAAAACACCTGGATTGAGGCCGAGGTTCAAAATCAGGGCGCTGCGCTCTCCTCGCTTCCACCTGATTTAAGAGGGCATAGGGTTCAGCCTTGCAGGGCTTTGCCTGAATCCTGTTGCGGCGACTTCTGTGAATCGCACTCCTTTAGTCTATTATCCCGAAACTACTACACACATCGAAACTACTACACACTTTTAAGCTCTGCCCATATTTGAAGGGGTGTCTTATAGCCTAGACTCATGTGTAGTCTGTTTTTGTTGTTTTGTTGTAATGCAGAATTGTGTTCCGTGGTCTGTTATTCCTGCTTTTGGTTTGCCGTGTGATGCGATGCCTCTCCTCAGAAATGCTGTGCTGTTCTTCGCAGTTGTCAACTTCGACGCAGAAAACCACCAACACGGTTTTAACAACCCACACGCTTTTTGAAACTAAGCTTCGCCATA
>CAYVGP010000065.1:0-6390 GCA_964451135.1 uncultured Methanosarcinales archaeon | reverse complement strand
ATAGGCATCATACAACACCTGAATATATACGTGATGGCGATCAATATATTAAGAAAGTGAAGTATTTTGACCAAGACGGCAATCTTCTTGGCTATGAAATACGTGGTTTTTATTATAAGATAAAAGAGGGTAAACCTGTGTTAGTTTACGTATCCCCAAGTGAGTACAGCGATAAGCTCAAAGAAAAACTATTCAAAGCCAAGGAAGCAGCAAGAAGGGGCATTCCTGTGCAGTGGCTGTCAGGGCTTCGCGGGGGCATTTTGTCTCTTGCTGAGCTTTCCAAACCCCTCTTAAAGGTGATGAAGTACTCTGATGCTATATACTCCTATGCATCTGCTGGCCAGGGAATTTGGGACTTGTTCTGGAAAGACAAGGAAGGATGGGGAGGGGGAGTGATAGACCAGTTCATATCTAATTTAGGCAAATTCAAATTCGGCGACGAAAAAGAACTTATGATAAAGTGCATAAACCGCATCCCCAAAAGAGAACCTGCGGGCTCATCTGACACTTTCGGCGGGAATGTCCGCTATTTTGTTGATGACAACGGCCAGCGCATTGAGTCTGCGGTGATAAACGGGGAGAAGTACTTGATTGACTACATGAACGGCACAAAGGAGTACTTTTACAGGATAAGCTTCAAGGTCTCTGCGATACAGGGTGACGTGGACTTCAACATAAGGGTCTTCAAGAAGGGCGGAAACTCAAAGAAAATTTTCACCAGGCCATTCCACGTGAAGAAGGGCGACGTAAAAAGCCGGACAGCAAGGGAGTCTATTTCCAAGTTCAGCAACTATGACTGGAACGAGGTGTGCATCCAGTTCACAGGAGGCAGCTACCAGGGCTTCCTTGACCTCTACGGCGGAACAAGCAGGGCAAAAGAAGCGCTGATATGCACTCCCTTCTCATCCCCCAACAGGGGCGTTGAGGAGTTTGACTTCGGTGTTTCAGGCCCTGGCTGGACATGGATAGGCACAGGGGAGAGGCCCCGCTCTGATTCAGAAAGGGAAGGCAGAGATGGGGAAGAGGTTCCGGAGATGTCAGATGAGTGGTAAAAAATCCCAGATAAGCGTGTTTTTGATACTGGGGGTTGTGCTAGTCGCAGCTCTCGTGGTTTACATAGGCGTGACAGAATTGGGGGGCAAGGGGCTTGACGCAGAGATAGAGAACGTTCAGAGGGTCCCGCGGGAGTACCAGCCCCTTCAGGACTTCGTGACAGCATGCCTCAAGGCAACGCTCAGGCAGGGGCTTGAGCTGGCAGGGGAGCACGGCGGTTATGTGTGGCCTGAGCGCTTCGGCATAAAAACAAACCCCAACAACCCCACCGAAGCAGAGGGGGTTGAGCTGTTCCCGGGCACCGGCATCATTGTTCCCTACTGGCACTACATGTCCTCAAAGAACGATTGTTATGAGTGCGATTTTGGCTCAAAGATGCCCCCCCTCCACAGCTCCGGGCAAAGCGCTTTTGACATCAGCATTGAGTCCCAGCTATCAACCTACATAGAAGAGAACATCCCCTCCTGCGTTTCCAATTTCTCTGCCCTGAAGAAAGAGGCGAAGCCGCTGAAAAAGCCCAAGGCAGTGGTCAAGGTCAGAGATCAAGGAGTTCTCGCGTACCTGGAGTACCCCTTCTCTGTTTCCTCAGGAAAAGAGTCCTTTGAGCTGAAGAACTACCGCTACGAGGAGCCACTGCCCCTGAAAAGCATCTACGAGTTCGCGAAGGAGATAACAGAAAACGAGGCGAAGCACAAGTTCTTTGAGAGGCAAACCCTCAACCTCATAACAATGGCGTCGCAGCCGGGAATAAACCCGAACAGGATGCCTCCCATGACAGGCACAGAGCTGAAGTGCGGCCCCGGCGTCACATGGGTCAAAACGAATGTCAGGGAGAACATATTCAAGCCCCTGCTCGCAACCTACCTCCCCTTCATGTTTGTTTACGGCACAAGGAACATGATGCCTCCCAGAATGGATGACGACATAAGGCAGAGCATATACTACCAGATGATAATGCCCCTCAACTTCTCTGATGCAAAAAACTACGCTGTGATGTTCAACTACCTTAACTGGCCTGTTTACTTCCAGATCTGGCCCGCAAGGGGGGACATGCTTTCAGCTTCAAGCAGGCAGAAGATTCCTCTGCTGGGCTTCTGCATGAACAGCTACGAGTTCTCTTATGACATAAGCTACCCTGTCCTGGCTGAGCTGCAGTACCCTGACTACGACAACGGAAAGGGGTACTCCTTCATGTTCGCGCTTGAAGCCAACATAAGGAACAACGAGGCAGTGAACAAAACCACTTACAAATTCGCAAACACTACCGAAACCCAGGCAGAGCTCCTTGCCTGCAACCCCGAGCAGCGCCTCTCAGGGGAAGTCCTTGTCAATGTCACTGACAGCGTTTTCCGAAGCGGCATTCCCGGCGTTGTTGTTTCTTTCTGCTATCCCGACGCTGACGGGAGCTGCTCAAGGGACGTCTGCACTCTGGGTGAAACAGGAGAGAAGGGAGTGTGGAAGGGCAGGATGCCGACAGGCGTGGGGATTCTCCTCTTGTCAGGCCCGGATGTCCTGAACAGAAAGCTTGCGTTCGGCATTTCTTACAATCAGAGCAGAAAAATAAGCGTTGAGGTTCCGAAAATAGTTGAGGTCAATGTTTCCATTAAGAAGAGGATGATGAGGAAGGAGCTTGTCGGGTACTTAGGGGGCAAGCCGATATACCAATGGAAGTACAACCCAAGCGACACAGATGAGCTGAGCGAGGATGAGAAAGCAATGATAACTCTGGAGAGGGTTTCTGACTACGAGGACGACTTCACCGCCTTTGCAAGCATAAGGGGCAACGAAACAAAGACAATGAGGCTTATTCCGGGAACCTACAAGCTCAGCGTAATGCTGATGAGCGAGGAGAAGATAGAGATACCCATCGAGCAGGAGTGCTACAAGCCGGTTGGGGGGGTGTTGGGCTTGTTCTTCAAGAGGAAGTGCGTTGAGCTCCCCGGACTGACCATGGAGCAGAGCATCGTTGGAGGCGCGGTTGTTGACGAGGGCAACGGATACATAACCATCACTCCTGAAAAGCTCAGGAACACAAAGAAGATAACCTTTTACGCAGTAGCCCTGAGCCCCGGCGATATCAACACCCACAAGGACCTTGAGAAGCTGAACGCTTACGAGAGGGTTTCAAGGACAAAGACCCTTTCTGTCCTGCCTGAGTTCAGCTAGGCCTGCATCCTCACAACGTCATCAGGGAGCATGCCCCTTCCGGGAGGGGTTCTCGGCTCAGCCGGCTCAGAGAAGGTTGCTGACTCAACAGGAAGCACCCTGAACCTTCTCTGCTTCTCTTCCGCTTCTTCTTCCCCTTGGGGTTTCCCTTCTTTCTTGGGCAAGCCCTTGATGACGAAGCTGTAGCTTGACACGAAGTTCTTGTTGTAAACAGTCGCCTTTGTGTTCAGAACAAAGCTTCCGGAAGAGGTTCCGGAGGGCAGCCTTATCTTCCTTGTCTCGTACCTGTCCTCGTAAAGGCTCAGGGTTTCTGACTTGTAGTAGATGATGTTCCCCTCCTTGTCAGAGACGCTGTAAGTTACAAGCACGCTTTCAGGCCTATTGAGCTTCTCCCCGCTCAGGTGAAGGGATATCTCAAGCGGCTTTCCCGGAACGTACTCCTTTGAGAGCAAAGCAGCAGAAAGCTCTATGTTTCTAGGCCCTGTGTCAGCTGCCTGCTGGCTTGAGAAATACAGCCACGCGGATGCTATTGAGAGAAGAGTTCCGAAGGCAAAGAGGGCGAAGGCAATCATTTTCCCCCTTGAATGAGTTCTCGGGGAACCCGCCTTGAGCATGTTGAAGGCCATGCTTATCTCGCTCGGGTGATAGCCCTGCTGGAGCAGGTACTTTCTCAATGCGCCTTCAGAATAGCCCTGCGCAATCCTCTGGCTCAGAAACCTTGCCAGGTCTTCAACCGCCATATCTGTGAAAAAACAAACCACCTATAAATACTTTTGCGAAAGAAATAAATATCACTCCTGCAGGTTAGGGTTCATGGGTTGGCTCAGAAACCAGGTTTCTGTGATGAGGCCTGACATGAAAAGAGAGGCAGGGATTTACGCAAGGAGCGTCTTGCTTGACTTCCTCTTCCTGTTTTTCATGTGGCTTGTTGCTCTGCTTGTTGCTCTCCTTGTAAATGTGCTGTCATCAGGGCTTTACGCAAGGATAAAAAACGTGAACCTCTTGACGCAGGAGGACTTCATAACTAGCTCCGACGTCATTCAGCAGGTCTTTTTCTACGCCCTGCTCCTCCTTGCCGCCTCCATCGTCTTCTCATTTCTTGCCTACTCCTTCACCAGGGTCTTTGTGTGGAACGCTGTCTCAGGTAAAAAAACCAGCAAGGGAGAGTTCCTCAGGTTCTCCATTGGCTCGCTTGTTTCAGCCCTTGCTGCTGCACTCATTTTCTTCATCCCGATCAGATACATGGTCACAGCTCCCGGAGCAAGGCCGAACATCGCAATGGTGCTCCTCCTCGCTGTGCTGTTTGTTCTCTGGTCGCACATATCCATGGGGATTTATCTGGGGCTTGCGCGTGAGAAGAGAATCGGAAAGGGGTTTGGAGCTGCCTGGAAAGCAGCGAGGAAGCTGCCAGACTTGGCGCTTGCCTACCTCTCATTCATTGCAGGGCTGCTGCTTCTGGGGGTGTTGTCAAACTTGCTTTTCACATACGTCAAGCTGCCCTTTCTCAGCTTTTTTGTGACACTGGTGCTGGGCTTTTCCCTTCTGGCATGGCTGAGAATAAGTTTTTGTAAATTTAATAATTTCAAGGTCGGAAAAAGCGAAGAAGCAGAGTTTAACAAAAAAGAAAAAAAGCATATGAAATCGAAAACTTATGCCAGGACACATCTAAGATATTGTGAAGAATGCGGAACTAAAATAAAAGAGGGCAGCAATTTTTGTGAAGGTTGCGGAAAAGCTTTGAAGACATTTTCAGTGGGAAAAAAATTAACACTGAGACCAACATTTCTTACGATTTACCTAGTTATCATGCTCATTAGTAACGCTTTTAGTCTATTGGTTTCCTTGTTCATGAAACCTTTATTGATTCCTTTTGTTTTATTATGGTTTGTTATAATATGGGCTTTGTTTAATTGGAAGATGTGGGGGTTTTATGGCGCTATACTTTTGAGCGGGCTAGGTGTGGTTTTAAGTCCTATAATTAATAAGACGATTTACGAAAAGTCGTCTCTAAATCCCACCTTAATGTTTGTTACAATTTTGTTGTCTTCATTTATTGGCATGATTATACTCTATCTTGCAATGAGACCTGTTTGGGATTATTTTGATTAGAATGAAATATTGCACAAATTGTGGACAAAAAATGAGTGCTACTGCATCTTATTGCAGTAATTGTGGCTATCCAGCTAGCAAAAAGTTGATAAGAAAAGGGGGCATAGAAACCCAAAGCACAAAAAATAAGGACAGCAGTTATACGTTACTTATTATCACAGGAATTGTTTTTTTATTTTTAGGAATTTTTGCTAGTGCTTATAGTATAACAACTTCTCAAAGTCATTTGTGGGGTCTATATAGCACCTCAACTACATCTACGCCTTATTATGAGTACTCAATACCTCTTCTGATAGGGGGAATAATTTTGATAATCATTCCCGCTGTAATGAAAGGAGGTAAAAAGTAAAGGATTCTTAAGATGTTAGAGCTGAAGGAATTCAGAGGGCTAATCTGAATTATTCTTTTTTACTTTAGTTCTCGCTGTTCAGAAAGGATTTGTCAGAAAAAAGCAATAAAAAGCCCCAAAGCGAAAGAAGCACTAGCCAACTGACCTTCTAACGTCAATTGTTTCAGCAGAATTCACGCCCTCAATTTTCCTAAGCTCTGCCTCAAGCTCGTCAAAGCTTCCCCTGTCCTCGTCCCTGGAAACCATGAAGTCAAGGGAGTAGAGCCCGAAGGCAACAGGCTTTTTCTCAAGCTGGTGCATTTCTGCAGAGTGGCTCTCAAGAACTTCCTTGACCCTTTTTGCCAGCTCATCCAGGTCTGTGTCTGTGCCCGCAGGCATCACCCTTATCGTTGCTATTACCTGAGCCATTTTCGCACCTAGTTGGGCCCCGAGAACCCGCACTCGCGGCAGGTGTATCTCACTGCCGTCTCCCTGCAGTGCCTGCACCTCACAATCTCGGTTTTTCCGCACTTGGGGCACGGGAAAAGAGCGCTTCCCTCTATGTTCGTTATGAGAGTTTTGCAAGAGCTGCACTTTTTTTGTTCCTGCATTTGAAAACCTCCTTGAATGAAAGCGGCTTTCTGGGATGATTTAAAAATCTTTTTGTTTTTCAGTATTCATCTATTATCCCGAAAGTGGTTTACATCACGAAACTGGTTTACATTCGTCCCATG
>CAYVGP010000064.1:0-6460 GCA_964451135.1 uncultured Methanosarcinales archaeon | reverse complement strand
GCCCAACTGACATAAAACATAACCAGTCCTCCGCCCAACAAAAAAGTGAAACCGCTGGGTATGCTGCGTGAATGACATACACATTTCACAGACTACAACCGAGGATCACCTTCTCTTGCAAGGGCCACCGCCTGAAATGCAAGGCAGGAAATCTGTTGCAACAACCAGAAGAATTCTCACCTCTTGAAGAAGTGTATGGCTTTTCCCATTGCGAGCTCTGCTGCCTCCATCAGGCTCTCGGGAAGCGTTGGGTGGGGGTGTATTGTGGCGGCTATGTCCTCAAGGGTTGCTCCCATCTCTATGGCAAGGGCTGCCTCGCCTATTATGTCCGAGGCCCTCGGCCCCACAACGTGGACTCCGAGAACCAGGTTGCTTTCCTCTTCAGCCACTATCTTCACGAATCCCTCTGTTTCGTTGAGCGTCTGCGCCCTTCCGAGGGCCGAGAAGGGGAACTTGGCTGTCTTTGTCTTGAGCCCTTTCTTTGCTGCCTCCTCCTCTGTTAAGCCTGCTGACGCGATTTCAGGGTCGTTGAACACTGCGAAGGGAACTGTCCTGTTGTCAAAGGCGCTTTTCTTTCCGCACGCGACCTCTGCCGCGACTTTCCCTTCCCGGAAGGACTTGTGGGCGAGCATCGGCTGGCCGGCGACGTCGCCCACTGCGAATATGTTTTTGTCGGTTGTGCGCATGGTTTCATCAACAACAATGAAGCCCTTTTCGTCAAGGGTGACGCTTGTGTTCTCCAAGCCCAGACCCTCTGTGTTCGGCCTTCTTCCCACGACGACGAGGGCGTAGTCCGCCTCAATTGCTTTGGGCTGGCCGTTCTCATCTATATTAACCCTGATGCCGCTTTCTGTTTCCTCAAACCCCTTTGCCTTGCTTGAAAGATGCAACTGGATGTTGAAGTTTGAGAGCCTCTTTGCCACTACCTCGGCAAGCTCCCTGTCAATCGCGGGAAGTATCCTGTCAAGCATCTCCACTACGTGGACCTCTGCGCCGAGCTTTCCGTAAACCGTTCCCATCTCTGTTCCTATGTAGCCCCCGCCTATGATAACGAGCTTTTTGGGGATTGTTTCAAGGGACAGAGCCTCTTTTGAGGAAAGTATTCTTGGATGCGAGAACGGGAACTCCTTTATTTCCACAGGAGAGGAGCCGGTTGCTATGACAGCGTTTTTGAACACAACAGTGTTCACATCGCTCTTTCCCTCTATGTGCAGCTCGTTGCTGCTTCTGAATGAGGCGATGCCGTTTATGAGCTCAACCCCGTGGTGCTTCAGGAGGAACCTGATTCCCTTGTCAAGCTTTGAGGAGATGCTGTTCTTCCACTCCCTCATCTTCTCAAAGTTGACTGTGTGCTCCTTGACCTCAATGCCCATCTCCTGAAGGTGCTGGATTGCGAAAGCAAAGTCTGTTGCGTGCACAAGGGCCTTTGTCGGTATGCAACCGTGGTGGAGGCACACCCCTCCCACCTCGCCGCTTTTCTCAATGAGGACGACGCTTTTTCCGAGCTGCGCAGCCCTTATCGCAGCAACGTATCCCCCTGTTCCCGCTCCGATGACAGCCAGGTCGGCCTCTGTGACAAGCGATCCCACAACCATTTTTTCCTCCTCTGCTTTTTTTACCTGCTCAGGACATCTCAATGAACAAGAGCTCCGGGTCCTCCAAGTAAGACTTCATGCTCTTCAAAAACCTTGCTGCCTCTGCCCCGTCAAGAACCCTGTGGTCAAAGCTCAGGGAGAGCACAACCGTCTTTCCCGGCACAACTTCTCCGTCCTTCACCACCGGCTTGTCCCTTATCGCACCTATCCCGAGTATTGCTGACTCAGGGGGGTTTATTATGGGGGTGAAGACCTCTCCCCCGATGCTGCCTATGCTGGATATGGTGAATGTGCCGCCGCGTATCTCATCAAGAGAGAGCTTTTTTTCCCTTGCCTTGCCCGCAAGCTCCGCTATTTCCTTTGCGATTGCCGCTATGCTCTTTGAGTCCGCGCTGTGTATGACAGGAACCATGAGGCCGTGCTCTGTGTCCACTGCTATGCCTATGTTGTAGCTCTTCTTCACGATTATTCTTTCGTTGCCCCCGTCAAAGCTCGCGTTGAGCAATGGGTGCTTCTGGAGTGATAGCACAGCTGCCTTTATGAAGAACGGAAGGTATGTGAGCTTTATGCCCTGCTCCTTCAGCTTCTCCTTCTCCCTCTCCCTGATGGAAACAAGAAGGGAGACCTCTGCCTCTTCTGTGAGAGTGCTGTGAGGCGCTGTCTGCTTTGAGAGAACCATCTTTTTCGCTATGATTTTCCTGATGCTTGTGAGCGGGATGTGCTCCTCGGAGCTGCTTGCAGGGGCTTCGCTTTTTCCGCCTTCTTTTGCAGCAGCCGGCTTTGAGGCCTTAATAACATCCTCCCTTGTAACCCTGCCTCCCGGCCCTGAGCCCTGAAGGGATGATATGTCAACTCCCCGCTCCCTTGCCAGCTGCCTGACAGAAGGCGATGCAACAATCATCTTGGAGGACTTTTGCGCGGCTTTCTCATTCTCAGGCGCCTTGGCTCCTTGGGCGAGGAAGCTGTCAATGTCCTCCTTGGTCACCCTGCCGTTCTTTCCTGTTCCGCTGACAAGTCCTATGTCAACGCCTTTTTCCTTTGCGTATGCGCGCACTGAGGGCAGGGCAATGGCTTGCTTTGGCTGGGTGGCTGGCGGCGGTGCAGGGGCTTTTTCTCCTTGCTCTGCCCGCGCAGCTTCTTGTTGCGCCTCTTTCGCGGCCCTTTCCTTGGCTTGCCCTGCTTCCGAAGGCTTCTGCCCCTCTTTTTCCCCTGCCTTTGCCTGCGTAGGCGCGCTTCCTCCCTGTCCCTCCTCTTTTATTGAGAGCAGGGGCTTGCCCACCTGGATGTCGTCCCCCTCATTGTGGAAGAGCTTCTCAACAACCCCCGACACTGGCGAGGGCACCTGCACCACTGCCTTGTCTGTCTCAACCTCTGCAACGTTCTGGTCAGCCTTGACAGCGTCACCTTCCTTGACAAGCCACTTCACCAGCTTGCCCTCTGTTATGCCTTCTCCGACGTCAGGGAAGTTGAATGTGTATGCCATTTTAGTACTCAAGTGCCTTTTTTATTGCGTTCATTATTCTTGCGTGGTTGGGAAGGTAATATTTTTCAAGTGCGAACTGGGGGAACGGCACGTCAAAGCCCGCCACCCTCGTGACAGGGGCTTTCAGGTGGAGAAGGAGCTCCTCCTGTATTCTTGCCGCTATCTCTGCGCCGAAGCCCCCTGTTTTCGGGGCCTCATGGACTATTATCGCCCTTCCTGTTTTCTTGACCTCCCCCATTATTGTTTCTGAGTCAAGGGGCCACATGCTCCTCACATCAACGACCCCTATGCTCATCCCCTGGTTTGAGGCTGCCTCTGCTGCCTCAAGGGACGCCCTCACCATTGCCCCCCAAGAAATGATGGTTGCGTCATTTCCCTCCTTAACCACCTTGGCTTTCCCTATCGGCACAGTGTAGTATTCCTCGGGAACGTCCTCTTTAAAGGCTCTGTAAATCTTTTTGGGCTCAAGGAATATCACCGGGTCAGGGCTCTCAATTGCTGAGAGAAGCAGCCCCTTAGCGTCGTGCGGCGAGGAAGGCATCACCACCTTCAAGCCCTGGCAGTGCACGTAGAATGCCTCAGGGCTCTCTGAGTGGTGCTCCAAAGCCCTTATCCCCCCGGTTGAGGGGGCTCTTACAACCATCGGAAGCGAGTAGGTGCCTTCTGACCTCTGCCTGAACCTCGCCATGTGCTGCTTTATGTGGTGAAACGCCTGGTACATGAATCCGCTGAACTGTATCTCTGCAACAGGCCTCATTCCGTTTATCGCAAGCCCTATTGCCGAGCCGATTATCCCTGCCTCTGCCAGCGGGGTGTTGGCAACCCTCTCCTCCCCGAACTCGTTTATGAGGCCGTCCGTGACCCTGAATACTCCGCCGTTAACCCCCACATCCTCGCCAAGCACAACAACTTCAGGGTATTTATTCATCGCGAGTTTCAGGGCGTTGTTCAGCGCTGCGACCATGTGCATCATCATTTTGAATCACCCCTGCCCTGCTCAACCTCGTTCTTCAGGCTCTCAAGCTCCTTCTGGAAGTCAGGGGGAGGCTCTGCGAAGACGTTCTTGAAAAGGTTCTCCGGTTGCGGAGGGGGAATTGCAAACGCCTTCTCAACTGCATCTGCTATCTCTTTTTCCACTTCTTCCTCAACCCATTTCTCGTAATCATCCGACCACGTGCCTATCTTCTGGAAGTGCTTCTTCAGGCGCTCAATCGGGTCTTTCTTTTCCCACTCCTCCACCTCTTCCTTGCTTCTGTACTTTGAGGCGTCGTCCGAGGTTGTGTGGTCCCCGAGGCGGTACGTCACTGCCTCTATCAGTGTGGGGCCCTCCCCTTTTCTCGCCCTTTCCAGGGCCTCCTTCGCTGCCTTGTACACAGCGAGGACGTCGTTGCCGTCAACCTGCACCCCCCTGAACCCGTAGGCTATCGCCTTCTGGGCTATTGTCTGGGAGGCTGTCTGCTTTCTTCTCGGAGTTGATATCGCCCATTGGTTGTTCTGGCAGAAGAACACAACAGGAAGGTTTAGAACTCCTGCAAAGTTCATCCCCTCGTGGAAGTCTCCCTCGGAAGTTGCGCCGTCCCCAAAGTAGACTATTGTGGCGCTGTTCTCCTTTTTCAGCTTTGATGCCCACGCTATGCCGACTGCGTGGGGAATCTGGGAAGCTATGGGTATTGACACAGGCAGGTTCCTTGACTGGGCATCACCCTCAAACGCCCGTGTGTCCCCCATCCACGCCTGAACTATCTTGGCCCTGTCAGCGCCTCTCACAAGGTAAACCCCCATCTCCCTGAACGAGGGCACGAACCAGTCCTCTTTGTTGAGAGCCATTGCAGACCCAATCTGGGCTGCTTCCTGCCCCTTCAGCTGCGCGTACGTCCCGATTTTTCCCTGGCGCTGGAGCTTGAAGAGCTTTTCGTCAAACCTTCTTGCAAGGACCATGTAGTGGTACATGACCTTCATCTGGTCCTCGCTTATCTCCGGCATCAGCTCCTTGTCTGCTTCCCCTTCCTCGTTCAGCACGCTCAGGTGCTCCGCCCCGAACTCCGCAACCCTCTTAATCGGCATTCCGCTCCTCCCCTTATTTTTTCTTTGCAACAAGCGCTTTCACGAAGAACTCTCCTGCCCTGTAGGAGCTCCTCACAAAGGGCCCTGAGGCTGCGTAAAGAAAGCCCATTGACTCTGCCCCTCTTTTGTATTCCTCAAACACCCCCGGAGCCACGTACTCCCTGACAGGAAGGCGCCTGTTCTTCGGCTTGAGGTACTGCCCCAGCGTTATTATCCCGACCCCTGCGTTTCTCAGGTCTCTCATTGTTTCAAGCACTTCCCCCCTGCTTTCTCCGAGGCCGAGCATTATTGACGACTTTGTTATTATTCCCGGATTGGCTTTCTTCGCTGCCTCAAGGACAAGGAGGGACTGCTCGTAGCCTGCTCTGGGATCCCTCACCTCTTTCTGCAGCCTTCTGACTGTTTCAATGTTGTGGGCAAACACGTCAGGGCAGGCCTCCACCACCCTCAGTATCAGGCGCGTGTCCCCCCGAAAGTCCGGCACGAGCACCTCCACCAGCGTCTGGGGGCAGGTTTCCTTGATTGCCCTGATGCACCTTGCGAAGTGCCCTGCCCCCTGGTCAGGCAGGTCGTCCCTGTCAACAGACGTTATGACAGCGTAGTCAAGCCCCATCTCCCTTATGGCCTCTGCAAGCTTTCTGGGCTCCTCTGGATCAACCGGCCTTCCCCTCATGGCTGTCTTCACAGCGCAGAACCTGCAGCCCCGGGTGCACGTGTCCCCTAGAATCATGAATGTTGCTGTTCCTTGGTTGTGCCAGCACTCAGCCATGTTCGGGCAGTGGGCTTCCTCGCACACAGTCACCAGCCCTCTTTTCCTGAGAGCGCTCTTTATTACTGAGAAGTCTGTTTCAGGGCTCGGCCTTATCTTGAGCCACTCCGGTTTTGCCAGTTCCTGTATCACGATGCCACCGCTTTTTTGTGCCTGAAAAACAACCATAAAAAAGCTTTGTGTGTAACCAGGCAGTAACACCTATATAAATGTTGTGAAGTTTGGGGGCTAAGTCTTGTTCTCTTTTTTATTTTGAGCAGGATTCAGAAAAAAGACCCAAACAAAGCCACCAATAACTATTTAAAAAAAGGATTGGCAGAACATTCCATAGGTCTTGCGCGGTGAGGCGTTGTGAAGATAAAAGAACTGATTGAGACTATCAGCCCTGTGCTAATAAACCCGAAAAAGAGCGCTGTAACGATAGGAATCTCCAAGAGGTTTCTTCTTTTTCAGGCAATGAACCAGCTTGCCAGAAGGCTGGAGGACGACCCTTACCTGAACTTCGTTTCCGTGCTCAAGAACTACAAGCTCCTCGGCAGGTTTCTGCAC
>CAYVGP010000063.1:0-6665 GCA_964451135.1 uncultured Methanosarcinales archaeon | reverse complement strand
AGGATTCCCCTGTGGACCTGGGCTATTGAGGCAGAAGCAACAGGCTGTGGCTCAATCGCCCTGAAAACCTCTTTTATTTCCCTTTTCAGCTCTCCGGTGAGAACCCTTCTCATTGTCTCAAAGGAGTTCGGCCTGACCCTGTCCTGCAGTTTTGAGAACTCCTCGCAGTACTCCATTGGCAGCAAGTCGGGCCTCAGGCTCAGAAGCTGCCCAAGCTTTATGAATGCAGGCCCAAGCTCCTCCAGCATCGCCCTTATCTCAGATGGCTTGTCCCTCGGTTCCTTGCTCTGCTCCTCAAGAACCCTGAGCCTTTTGCGCACAGGAAGAAACCTTTTCAGCCTTGACTCCTCAAGAAGCATGGAAAAGCCGTGCCTCATAAGCACAGAAAGAACCTCTCTGAGCCTTTCCAGATTCGCAATGTCCCTCCTTATCTGCCCAATCATGCCTCTTTATCTCCTGTCAGGGTTTTTAAATTTATTGATTGTTAAGTTGCAAAAAGAGAAAAAAGCCAAGAAGATTCTTGAAGAAATAGCTTACCCGCCGATGACTGTGCCGCGGAAGGGCTTTCCGTCCAGCATGTTCTCAAGGTTTTTCAGGTTCTTCCCGTCAAGCACAACAACTTTTATTCCCCTTTTCTTTGCCAGCCTTGAGGCCACCGGATCAAAGGGCGTTGAGAGGCGGGGGCTCCACATTAACTTAATAAACGAGAGATACTCGTCCCATCCAAGGCTCTTGAAGGGCTTTGCGTCCCTGCTCTTTGAGGGGTCCTTGTTGTAAACATAGGGAATGTTGCTGAGGTTTATCACTGTGTCAGAGCCCAGCCTGCTTGCAAGCATCACAGCGTCGTAGTCGCTTGAGAAGCCCGGCTTCCACCCTGATGCAACTATGATTTTCTTTGTTGTTCTGATTTCAAGAGAGGGGTTTTCAACTATGTCCTTGTGCGCCTTGCCTCCGAACATGGACTTCACGAGCATGGCGTTGAGGCGCGTGGCGTAAACCCCTATCATGTCAGCGTCGTAATCGCTGGGCTTCCTTATCTTGCTGGCTGCTCTGAGGTACTTCCTGTTTATGTTACCTCCCCCGCAAACTACAACTATCCGCTCTCTGTTGGAAACCCTTTTTTCCACAAAGGCCTTGAATCTCTTGAGAAAGCTGACATCAACCTCATCAGGGCAGATTATGCTGCCCCCCAGCGACATTATTCTTGTTTTCATAATCAGCTGCCTATGCCTATCAGCGTGACGCCGATTAATATCAGGGCTATGCCAGCCCACTTTTTTGCGTTCATGCCCTCATTTAAAAACTTTGTGGAGAGCAGGCTGACCCACACATAATTGGTTGCCACAAGGGGGTACAGCACAGTAAGCTCTCCATACCTCAAAGCCCCTATGAACATAACAGATGATACTCCGTAAATCAGCACCCCTGCCATGAGGCTCCTGTTTCCCAGCACACCCCTTATGCTTATGCTGAAGCTTTCGCTTCCCTTCTTGAGAAGTATTGCGCCGAATGAGCCGATAAATGAGGCAAACAACACAACAAGAGCTGCAATAAGTGAAGTTCCCATTTATTCACCCCCTGCGCCGATAAGCGAGACGCCTGCAACAATCGCCACAACTCCTGACCACTTTGCAATGTTCATCGGCTCATTCAGAAAATACCTGGAAAGAATGCTCACCCATACGTAGCTGGTGGCTATGAACGGGTACAGAACAGACAACTCCCCCTTTTTGAGCGCCTTCAGGAGCAGGACCACAGCAACGAGGTAGATAAGACCTCCTCCAACAAGGTACAAGTTTGTGATTATTCCAAGAAGGGTGAGTTCCAGGGTGTCAGCAGCAGTCTTCCAAAGGAGCTGGGCAGCGCTGACCATTAGTGTGACAACAAGCACCATCGCGATGGCAGTCCAGCTTGTTCTTCTTTTTTTCATCACCAAGCCAGAAAAAGCATTCATATATAAATTCTCTGGATGAGTCCGGCTGGTTTAGCGGCAGGGGTTTTTCTTTGCAGGTTCTGGCCGGGCACGTGTTTTTTCAGCGCGCTCCTCAACCACTGTGTTTTTCAGCCAGTAATAAGAAAAAACAGAAACTATGCCGAAAAGAGCAAGGAGCATGAGAAGGTCCTCGGCAATAAGAACCCCCCTCTCTGTTCTTGGGACGAAAAAAGGAAGCGAGAGAGAAACCCTTTTTACCTCCGGGTTGGTTGCAGCCATTCCAGAGCTTTTGGAGAAAGGAATGAGCATTGCTATGACGAAGGCAAATGCAAGAAGCGAGAGGTACGGCACCAGCAGATGCACGTGCTTGGCTTTTCTTCCTCTTTTTTGTTCCCTTGCCATCCCTTTCACCAGTGCAAGGCTCATCTTTTACATGTTTAAACTTATAACCCTTTTGGTTTTCAGGGCGCTGCACAGGTCTGCGAAAGCAAACAAAGCAGCACCCTCTCGCTTTGCCGGGTTTTCAGCAATCTTTAAATACAGCCCTGATTCCCGGATTCTGAGCATGGAAAAGGAAGTCTGGGAGCTGAAAACAAAGAAGGGAACATTCACAGGAATAATGCTGCCCTCTCAAGGAGACTCGGTAGTGCTAAAGCTGAAAAGCGGCTACAACATCAGCATTAAAGACTCGGATGTATTGAGCAAAAAAAGGGTTTCCTCCTTGGGGCATGCAAAAGAAAAAAAGAAAACGCAGGCGAAGAAAGCAAAAGCTCTGCCTGTTATTCACATAATCCATCTGGGGGGAACAATCGCGAGCAGGGTGGACTACGAGACAGGAGGGGTTTCCGCCCAGTACGAGCCATCCCAGCTGCTTGCTCTTTACCCGGAGCTCAGCGGATTGGCAAACATAGAGAGCACCTTTCTCGGAAACATCCTCTCGGAAAACCTGACATTCGCCCACTACAACCTTCTCGCTGAGTCAGTTCTCAAGGCAGCCACCTCTGGCGCTGCCGGAGTGATTGTGACGCATGGCACAGACACAATGCACTACACATCCGCAGCCCTCTCATTCGTGTTTCCGAACAGCCCTGTTCCCATTGTTTTTGTGGGGGCCCAGAGGAGCAGCGACAGGCCTAGCTCAGACGCCTACATAAACCTGCTCTGCGCAGCATTCGCAATAGCAAAAACAGACTTGGGAGGGGTAAGCGTGTGCATGCACGACTCCACGAACGACTCCTCCTGCGTTCTTCTACCGGGAACGAAGACAAGGAAGATGCACACATCAAGGAGGGATGCGTTCAGGGCAGTCAATGCAGAGCCCTACCTGAGAATAACCTACCCCGATATGAAGGCAGAATCCCTCTCTGACTACCCAAAAAGAAACCCGATGGCAAAGATGCCGAGGCCCAAGCCCTTCAAAGAGGGGCTGAAGCTCGGGTTCCTGAAGGCCCATCCCAACATGTCAAAACAGGAGGTTGAGGCATTCAGGGGCTTTGACGGGGTTGTGCTGGAAGGAACAGGGCTAGGCCACGCGCCCATACTCGCAACAGACGAGCAGAGCAAGGGAAACAGGGAAATAAGAAGCGCCCTTAAGGAGCTGTGCAAGGAAGCTGTCGTGGCTGTTGCCCCCCAGACAATCTTCGGCAGGATAAACCTCAATGTCTACAGCGCAGGGAGGGAGCTTCTAAAGCTGGGGGTTGTGGGAAACAACTGCGACATGACTCCTGAAACAGCATTCATCAAGCTCGCGTTTCTGCTCTCAAACTATCCCAAGGAGCAGGCAAGGGAGCTCTTTGAAAAAAACATTGCAGGAGAACTCTCAGAGAGAAGCGTGTTTTCCGGTTGAGCCAAAAATGAAAGAGAAGCAGCAGGTTGCGGAGAAGAAAAAGCCAATTGACTACGCATCTCTTGGTTTCATGTGCGGGCTTGAGATACACCAGCAGCTTGAGGGGAAGAAGCTCTTCTGCAGCTGCCCGGCAGTAATAAGCAGGGACGAGCCGGACTTTGAGGTGAGAAGGGAGCTCAGGGCATCTGCAGGGGAAACAGGGGAAATAGACAGGGCTGCTGCGCACGAGCAGGCAAAGAAAAAGCACTTCATATACCAGGGCTACAGGGACAAGACATGCCTCGTGGAGCTTGACGAGGAGCCTCCTCACCCGATTAACACAGATGCCCTGCACGCAGCCCTTCAGGTGTGCGCGTTTCTCAACGCCCAGACCTTTGAGGAGATACAGGTAATGAGGAAGATAGTTGTTGACGGAAGCAACGTTTCAGGATTCCAGCGCACAGCGCTTGTGGGTGTGAACGGCTGGGTGGAGGTTGAGGGGAAGCGCATCTCAATACCCACTGTATGCCTTGAGGAGGAGGCGTGCCAGGTAATAGAAAGAACAAGGGAATACGACGTCTACAACCTTTCCAGGCTCGGCATTCCTTTGATAGAAATAGCAACAGGGCCCGAGATTGACTCCCCTGAGATGTGCAGGAAAGTGGCTGCGAAGATAGGCATGATTCTCAGAAGCACGGGCAAGTGCAAAAGGGGAATAGGAAGCATAAGGCAGGACGTCAACATTTCCATAAGGGGAGGGGCGCGGACAGAGATAAAGGGCTTCCAGGACCTCAGAAGCATCCCTGCTGTGATAGAAAACGAGGTGAAGAGGCAGCTCTCCCTCATAAAGCAGGGGAAGAAGCTGAGCGAGGAGGTCAGGAAGGCAGAGCCAGACTTCACAACAAGCTACCTAAGGCCCATGCCCGGAGCAGCGAGAATGTACCCTGAAACAGACATTCCTCCTGTCAGGGTCACTGGTTTCAAGATTGCCAGAACAGAGCTGATAGACGAAAAGATAGAGCGACTCTCAAAGCAGCACTCAATCAGCATTGATGTTATGAGGGTGATAGTGAAAAAGGAGTTTCCCTTTGAGGAATACGTCAGGAGGTACAGGAACGTGAAGCCTTCCCTGATCGCAGACGTGTTTGTGAAGATGCCCAAGGAAGCAAGGAAAAGGTTCAATGCAGAAATCAGCATAGAGGAGCACGCTCCGATTGTTCTGGAGCAACTGGACAAGGGCCTCATGCCAAAGGACGCGGTGCTTGAGGTGCTTGTGAACCTTTCAAAGGGCGAGAAGGTTGACTTCGCCTCATACCTGCCCGCCTCTGACGACGAGATAAGGAAAGTTGCGATGGGTGTTGTCAAGAAAAACCCCGGAGCGCCCATTGGAGCCCTGATGGGGGAGGCAATGAAGCTCCTCAAGGGCAGGGCAGAGGGCAGACGAGTGATGGAAATACTCAAAGAGACTGCAGGAAAATAGCTACGCCTTTTTTCTCCTTCTGTATATGTCAAGGAACGCAGCAGCCCAGAGCATTCCCTCGTCTGCGCAGTAAAAAAACGTTTTGAACGGCTCGCCTTCTCTTGTGAAGACCTCCAGAAGGCTGCTGTGCTTCTCAACAATCTCCTTGTACTGCCTCATGTAGCTGTCAAGGCGGGGGCTGTTGAACCTCTCAAGCACAACAAAGAATGGCACAGCAAGCATGGGCCACACAGTGTCCCTCTCCCACCCCTTCACCAGCCACTCCAGCCATATCATGTCATGCTCTTTTCTGGAGGAAGAGGAATACCTGAGGGGGAAGGGCTTGTCAAGGTTCAGCTTTCTGATTGTGGAGAAGCAGCTCTTCCATTTGCCCTTGTCCCTCACTGCCCCGGAGTAGAAGGGAAACACCTGGGCGTCTCCTGTTGCAAGCAGGGTTCCTGAGAGGTCGTCAATGAATCTGTCCCCCTTCCAGAAGTTTTCTGCTAAAAGCTCCCCGTAGTCGTAGTCCTCAAAGGGGTTGTCAAGCCCGAGCTTTTCTATGGCTGACTTGAGCATGGCAACCATGGAGTTGTCGTAGCACGACGATGAGCGAATTGAGTAGTCCTTCATTGAGGAGAAGCGCCTGTTCTTCCTGACAAGCCCTGTTTCCTCCTCAATCACGCTCTCATAGAACTCTGCAATCATGCTGTTCAGGAAGCCCCTGTGCTCTGAGACCAGCTCTTTGTCATCCACGACTGCAAGGGCCCTCACGAGGTATGCGAGGGAGTCAGGAGCGTATGCAGGGAAGTCAAAGGGCTTTCCCCTTGAAGAGATTGTTGTAGCAACCCTCCTGTGCGCAGAGAAAATCCTTAGAGCGTATCTCAGGGTTTTTGCGCATCTCTCCCTGTGCCCTAATCTTACGAGGTGAGGAACGCACAAGCCGAAGTCCCTTGTCCAGAACTCTGAGTAGTGCCCTGCGGATGTTTTGAAGTAGCCCTTGTCCTTGTCCCAGCACGCCTCAATCGTGTTCTCAAGTATTTCCTCAAAATCAGAGCCAAAATTCCTGTAGCCCTTAATCCCCACCCTGATTCTGTGGGAGAAGTACCTAAACCCCTCAATAACGACTTCTGGCTCAAGCATGAATGCTCTCCACAGCAGAGCTTTAAATTTTTTGCGCTTTTAAAAGAGAAAGAAAAATTAAACTCCGAAGGAGTGCACAGCATCCGTATTGTTCGTGTAACGTTTCACGTTTTCAACTACAACCCTTTCCACCTCCCTGCAAAATTCGCCAAGGGCGGGTTCTATTCTTAACAAATAATCCAGAGTATTGTAGAGAGTGCCCAAGGGGTTGCCGTTCCCATTATTGATGTTTTGGAGCTTGGCGTGTGCCTCGCGAGGCAGTTGCGACTCATACTTCTCAGCGAGTGTTTGCAAACTCTCCTTTAAAC
>CAYVGP010000062.1:0-6672 GCA_964451135.1 uncultured Methanosarcinales archaeon | reverse complement strand
ACAGGAGCGTAAGGTAAGACACGCGAAAATCGCTGATTGGCTCCTGCTTGTGCCAGCAGGCATGTGCGGCGCAGCAGGAAGTTCCGGGAAGCGAAGCGTGTCCTGCCGGCTTTTGCTGCGCACATGACGGCAAAGCTTATAAGGCGGGGGAATATGATGAAGAAAGAAGAGTGCGTTCAAACAAGAAAAGCCAAGTCAAGGAAGATGACTGTTAAGGTGTGCTCAATGCTGGACTCATGCGATTGCGGAAGCCCGGATTGCTGCTCAAAGAACGAGGTGGAAAAATGAAATCAGTGGAACTGCAGATAAGGGAACTCATTCCTCCCGGCTGCCAGTGCAACATGGAGGAGAAGGTGAAAAAGGAGGTTGCAGGGGTTCATTCAGCAGTCATCAACCCCAACTCCAACACTATGAGGGTGGAGTTTGATCCTGCCAAGACAAGTGAAAAGAAAATAATCAGGTTCATGAAGAAATGCGGATATGTGTGCTCTGTTGAGTCGCCCGAGCACATGAAGATGAAGCACGCCGAGCACAAGCATGGCGTGAAGGGGGTGGAGCACGAAGGGCACGACATGAAAGCCATGTCCCACGAGGGGCACGAAAACCACCATGCGATGATGGCAAGGGAGTTCAAGGTCAAAACCCTTGTAACCTTCGCCCTCACAATTCCGGTTCTCTTATTGTCGCCAACCATCCAGAAATGGTTCGGCATAACAATCCCTGAATTCGGCTTCAACACAGCGCTCCTCGTTCTTTTCTCCTCAATCATCGCGACTTACGGCGCGTCCCCGTTCTACAAGGGGGCGCTGCGCTCGCTGAAAAGCGGAATTCTTGACATGAACGTGCTCGTAAGCCTTGCTGTGGGCTCAGGGTTTTTGTACAGCATCGGCGCCACATTTTTCTTCACTGCTGCTGACTTCTACTGGGAGATATCCACCCTGGTGCTGTTCCTCGTGTTCGGCCACTGGATGGAAATGCGCGCAGTGATGGGCGCCTCAGGGGCCCTGAACGAGCTCGTCAAGCTCATACCCCCTAAAGCCAACCTCGTAAAGGGGGACGAAATTGTTGAGGTGGACACCTCCGAGGTCAAAGTGGGGGATGTCCTGCTTGTCCGCCCAGGGGAGAAGGTCCCGATTGACGGCGTGGTGGTTGAGGGAGAGACCAGTGTAAACGAGTCCATGATTACAGGAGAGTCCAAGCCTGTTGCGAAGAAGAAAGGGGACGAGGTAATTGGCGGAACCCTGAACACCTCCGGCTCAATAAAGATAAGGGTGGAAAAGACAGGAGAGGACACCGCCCTTGCCCAGATAATCAACTTGGTTAAGAACGCGCAGGCCTCAAAGCCGAAAACCCAGAAGCTCGCTGACAGGGCCGCGCACTACCTCACGCTCACAGCAGTGATTGTGGGCATTCTCACATTCGCGTACTGGTTCGGAATTGCAAACGCAGGGCTCGTGTTTGCCCTGACTCTTATGATTACGGTGTTTGTCATTGCCTGCCCCCATGCGCTGGGCCTTGCGATACCTACTGTCACCTCAATAGCAACCACGCTGGCTGCGAAAAACGGGATGCTCATAAAGGACATGAAGGCTGTTGAAGCTGCGAAAAACCTTGACTACGTTGTCTTTGACAAGACAGGAACCCTCACGAAGGGGGAGTTCGGGGTGTCTGACATCGTGGCTGTGGGCGACTGGGACGAGAAGGAGATTCTTGCAAGAGCAGCTGCGCTGGAAATCAATTCCGAGCACGTGATTGGCAAGGGAATAGTTGCCAAGGCGAAAGAGCAGAAAATCAGCGTGCCAAAAGCAAGCCTGTTTCAGGCAATTCACGGAAAGGGAGCCAAGGCAGTGGTAGGCAATGACGAGGTCTATGTGGGCAACGAAGCCCTGATGAACTACCTTGGGATTGACACAGCAAAGCACAAGAAGCAGCTGGAGAGGCTCTCCTCTGAGGGGAAAACAGTGATTTACGTGGCAACGAAAAAAGAGATAAAAGGGATTATCGGGCTCTCGGACATTATCAGGCCGGAGTCGTACAGGACTGTCAAGGTCCTTAAATCACTCGGAATAAAGGTTGCCATGCTGACAGGGGACAACAGGATAACTGCGCAGTATGTTGCCAAGGAGCTCGGGCTTGACACCTTCTTCGCAGAGGTGCTTCCGGGCGACAAGTCAAGCAAGATAAAGGAGCTGCAAAGCCAGGGCTACAAGGTTGCCATGGTCGGGGACGGGGTTAATGACGCGCCCGCGCTGACGCAGGCGGACATAGGCATCGCAATAGGCGCGGGAACAGACGTTGCTGTGGAATCCGCGGAAGTGGTGCTTGTGAAGAACGACCCAACTGACATCGCCAAGCTCGTGCAGCTGAGCAAGGCCACGATGAAGAAGATGAAGCAAAACCTTGTGTGGGCGACAGGGTACAACGTGCTTGCAATACCGGTGGCGGCAGGGGTGCTTTCCGGGTACGGCATCAGCCTGAAGCCGGAGTACGCCGCACTCATAATGGCCGCGAGCTCAATAATCGTTGTCTCAAACGCCCTGATGCTCAAGCGCATCCAGCTCGGGGCTAAAACATAAGGGGCTGCGAAGCGAGAGAAGGGGAGGGGAAGCGGAGGATGAGAACAGGAGAAGCATTGCGGAGCCTGCTTTGGCTGTGATCGTTGTTCTTCTTTTTTTGTCAGCACATCTCGGCTTGCAGGGTCACCACGCCTCTGTCCTTATTTTGCTGTCAGGAAATCCGAGCGAGTTGAGTGTTTTCACAGTGTTTTCCACCATTCCTGGGGGTCCGCACACATAGCAAACCCCTTCGGGCTCTTTCAGGTGCTTGCTGAGTATGTCCTCCACCCTGCCCATTTCCCCCCTCCATGAGTCGTCCCTTCTGCTGAGAGTTGGCACGTACCTGAACTTGCTGTGTGTTTCCTCATAGCCTCTGAGCTCTTCCATGTATGCAAGCTCGTCCCTGTATGACGCGCCGTGAATGAGCAGGGTTTCATTCGGAAAGCCCTTTTCCGCGAGAAACCTTGCCATGCTCATGAGGGGGGCAAGCCCTGTGCCGCCGGCAAGCAAAACAACCCTGCCGGCGCTCTCTTCAAGAGTGAAGCTGCCCGCAGGGCCTATCATCTCCACTTCCTCTCCCTCTCTGAGAGAAAACAGGAGCGGGGAAACAGCGCCGCCGGGAACCCTCTTGACCAGCAGCTCAATGCAGGGCTTTGAGGGCGCGGATGCTATTGAAAACGCTCTTTTTTTCTTTGTTCCTTTGTTGATAAGCCCCAGAGTAACGAACTGTCCCGGAAGAAAAATAAAGGGAATAGAAGGCCTGAACCTGAAAATTCCGAGGTCAGGGGTAAGCAGCTCTTTTTGCTCCAGCACTGCTGTGAATCTCTGCACTTCCTGCATTTTTCTTAATCACTCTTTTTCTGCCAGGTACTTCTCTGCTTCCATTGCCGCCTTGCACCCGGAGGCAGCGGCAGTGACAGCCTGCTGGAAGTAGTAGTCAAAAACATCCCCTGCTGCAAACGCCCCCGGCACATTAGTGCGCATTCTCTCGTCCGCCTTAAGGTAGCCCTTCTCGTCCAGCTCAAGCACGCCCTCAAATATTTTTGTGTTGGGAATGTGTCCTATCGCTAGGAACATCCCGTCGCACTCTATTGCTTTCTCCTCTCCTGTCTTCAGGTTTTTTACCTTCACTCCTGTGACTTTCGTGCCGTCCCCGAGAACCTCAACCACTGCAGAGTCCCAAACAACATCTATCTTCGGGTTCTTGAACACCCTTTCCTGCATGATTTTGCTCGCCCTGAAAGAGTCCCTTCTGTGTATTATTGTGACCTTGTCCGCGAACTTTGACAGGGTTAGGGCCTCTTCGCACGCAGAGTCTCCGCCCCCGATGACAGTCACCTTTTTGCCCTTGAAGAAGAAGGCGTCGCACGTTGCGCATGTGGAAACGCCCTTCCCGAAGTACTTCTTCTCTGACTCCAAGCCGAGGGTTCTTGCGTCAGCTCCTGTTGCAATTACGGCCGCCTTTGCAACTATCTTCTCTTCCCCGAGGCCTATTGTGAATGTGCCGTCCTTGTTCGCCTCAAAGGAAGTTGCGTTCCCTGACATGAACCTTGCTCCGAACTTCTCTGCCTGCTTCCTCACCCTTGCCACAAGCTCGGGCCCCTGGATGCCCTCGGGAAACCCGGGGAAGTTCTCAACCTCCGTAGTTAATGCGAGCTGACCTCCGGGAGCAGCTCCTTCAATAACCAAAGGAGATAGATCCGCCCTTCCTGCGTAAACCGCTGCTGTGAGTCCCGCAATTCCCCCTCCGATGATTACCAGATTTTCCATTTTCATTGCCTCCTTATGGGCGCAGCCACCTGACCTCCCAGTAGCTGGCCTCTCCCTCATCATCTACGACACCAATCATCAGGCGTTTCTTTGTGCTGTGCGCCACCCTGTTCTTTGCCGCGAACTCGTGCCAAGTCAGGTACGTGCCCTCGTGAACAGGGTAAACCACCCACCTCGCATGGTCCTCGCCCGGCTTGACACCCCTGTCATAGACGCGAAAGTCAGCGCCGAACTTCAGGGCTGTCTTGACTATGTAGCCCCTGTTCCGCAGGTCCCTGTAAACCACGTACCTCACCCAGAAGCCCGGCTCCTCCTTCTTCGCCCTTCTCAGGAACCTGCTGAAGTTGTATGGCCTGCCCCTCATGTCAAGGACTCTCAGGCGCTTCTTCTCCATGAGGTAAAGCGCCTCTGTCAGGGCAAGCTGGAGCTTGTTGTTCTCGTTCATCTCCCCGAACCTGCTCTGGTCGTACAAGAGCCGCGATTCGTCGCTTAGCTCAACAAAGACGCAGTGCTCCACAAGAGTCCCTTCAAGCTCCTTTTTCTTCATGCCCTGATTAAGTCCGGCGCTGTTTAAATAATTTGCCCTGCACCGAAACAGTTCAGAAGCCTAAAACAAAGCTTGGGTTGGGGAATAAGCCGCTGTGTGCGCTGCGCATTTTCCCTGAAAAGCATAAGCGCCCTTGTTTGCGTGGTGCACTGAAAAGCAGTGGTTGCGGGTCTGCGATGAAACACCTGCTCTGCAAGCAATCTTTTTAAAGAAAGAGCGATTATTGCAGGCATGGAACTCGTGTTTTTAGGGACTTCGTGCATGGTCCCGACTGCAAAAAGGAACCAGCCTGCGCAGCTCCTGATTTTCAAGGGGGAGAACATACTTGTTGACTGCGGGGAGGGCACCCAGAGGCAGTTCAAGCTCGCAGGCCTGAAGGCCCCGAAAATAACCAGGATTCTGATTACCCATTGGCACGGGGACCATGTGCTGGGCATTCCCGGAATCCTTCAGACTGTGTTTGCGAGCGACAAGCCTGACGTGAAGATTGAGATATTGGGGCCAAAGGGAACAAGGCAAAGGCTCAGGGCTCTCCTTGACGTCTTTGGTTTTGACACAGCAGGGAGATTAAGGGCAAGGGACATAGAGAAGGGAGTTGTTGTTGATGAGAAGGACTTCTTCATTGAGGCATACCCCCTTAACCACAGGATAGAGTGCTTCGGCTACCGCTTTGTTGAAAAGGACCGCCTGAGGATTGACCTGAAAAAGGCCGCGAAGCTCGGCATACCCAAGGGGCCCCTCCTTGGCAGGCTGCAGAAGGGGCAGGGAATAGAGTGGAAGGGAAGAAGGGTTTCGCCCGAGGAAGTGACTTATGCTGTGAAGGGCAGGGTTGTTTCGTTTGTGTTTGACACGCTGCCCTGCGCCTCTGCTGTAAAAACCGCCATGAACGCTGACCTCTTTGTGTGCGAGGCTGTGCACACAAAGGACTTGGCTGAAAAAGCAAGGAAGCACAAGCACCTCACAGCAGAGCAGGCTGCTGAGATTGCCAAAAAGGCGAACACAAAGAGGCTTATTCTGACTCACCTTAGCCAGCGGTACAAGACCGGGGATGCCATACTTAAAGAAGCAAGGGGAGTTTTCAAGAACACCGAGATAGCAGAGGACTTCATGAGGGTCAAGGTATGAGTGTTTCAGCACAAAGCGGGTTGTGTTTCGGCTTCTTGGCGGTCTACAGTAACCCATTTAGAGGTGTTTTTGGAGAGTATTGAAAGCCGAGCAGAGCACCGCAACGTTGTTAAATACCTCTGGAAACCATGGCCTCGGGCCTTGGAGGGCTTTATCTGCCCCCTGAAACGCCGTTCTGCGGGCATAGCAACCGCATCGCGCCATGCGACAAACAGAGAAGAGAAATCAAGGGGCTTTTTCAAAGCCCTGAAACAGCGCTGGGCAGTGCTGACTGGGCCGGCAGCGCCAAATCGCTTGGGGTGCTGGCAGCTTTTAAGTCACAGAAGGAGTCATGGATTTATCTTGCTCTTTCCTTCATGGCCAGCACTATGTCCTCTTTCTTGACTGTTTTCCTCCCTGCGTGCTTTGCCAGGGTCCACGCCCTTTCCCCGAGGGAAACGCCCTCCTCTTCCAGCGCCTCTTTGAGCGCTTGTTTCGCTCCCTCGCTGACTCGCTCAGCCCCTGCTTCCTTGAGTATCTTTTCCATTGCTGCAAGGGGGAGAAGCTTCTTTGCCATTCAAATCACCTGCTTGTTGCCCAACAACGCCTGTTCGGAGTGGGGGCTTTACGCTGGCACACCGGCAATGCCAAAAGCCGGGGTGCGTGCCTCTTTCAGGATGCCTGCCGGCAAAGCCC
>CAYVGP010000061.1:3537-6746 GCA_964451135.1 uncultured Methanosarcinales archaeon | reverse complement strand
CACCGTGCAGTTGCAATTTGCTTTAAATATTTTTCTACTTATTTTTACTTTTCAGTGGTGAAAAATTCCAAATCTTGTCTCCTACGAAATGAATGTTCTTGAGTGCCTTTCCCCTTTCCATCTCCTCCAATTCAGATGCGGGCTTAAGCGCCCTGGCCACAGCAATGGGCTTCTCGTGGGTCTCGTCCACAACTGCAACCAGCTCTCCTTCTTGGATACCAGGGTCAATCCGCGTTATGCCCGGCCTCATTATGTCTGCGCCTGAAGCCACGAATCTGACAGCCCCCATGTCCACAGCAACCCTTTTAAGGAAATTGTTTTTCGCAAGCAGGCGCAGGGTTGGCACAACTCTCCCCTCGTGAACGTAAAACACGGGCTCATTTCCCAGCACAAAAAGGTTGTCCGCTAACTCCACCCTTTCCTTCCTGCTGAAAAAGTTCTCCAGGGAGAATTCCTTGCATATAAGCTCGTTAAGCTCCTGAATCTCCTTCTTGCTAAGCTGCTTCCTTCTCATATTCAACGAGCACCTCTGCAACAGTGTCTTGGGAGCGAAGCTCCTGCCTCATTTCCTCGGGCATGTCACTTGCCGCAGCATCCGCGTGCATTCCCAGGGTTCTGGGGGAGATGAAGCCTGACCTCCTCACCACAAGCTCGTCCTTGCTGGAAAAGCCCCTGTTGAGCACGAACCTGACTTCAAAGCTCCCTGAGCGCGTTTTTATCCTCATGACAGCGCGCCCCCCTCTTGAGGCAAAGCCCCTCATCTCATCAGGGTCAAAGGTTGATGAAACGCCAACTATGCAGTCCCCCCTCAGGGTGACGCTTGGCTCCCTTGTGAACTCAAGGGTGTTCCTGTGCCTTGCCCTGATATTGGGGTGTCCCCTTGCCCTGAAAACAACCATGCAGGGAAAAAACAGAAAAGTATATAAATACTTAATGGTGGTGTATCATAGTTGAAAATGGAAGAGGAATACGAGATAACGCCCCACAAGGAGATTGAGAAGCTCAGGCATGAGCTGGAGGAGATTAAGAAGCACTCCGTTGTTTCTGATTCAAGGGATGAGCTTCACCGCTCAATAAAGGAGCTCACAATTGCAATCCGCAGCTTGACAAACCTCTTTCATGTCGCAGCAAAGGAGATAACCCAGGGCGAGGAAAAGGAGAGGGAGGTTGAGAAGCGCTTTGACCCCCTAATCCACAAGATGAACATGCTCATAGACCAGAACAAGAAAATAGCAGCAGGCATTGTTTCTGTGGCAGACATGATAAGGGAGAAGCTGGAGGACAAGAAGCCTGAGTTTAGCGAAGCTCCTGCGCCAGAACCGAGCCAGCCAGCCCCTCCCCCGAGCTTCCCTGAGATGCCGGGACCTGCTCCGGGTTTCCCTGAGGCGCCCTCTGCTCCTCTTCCGAATCCTAGCGCGCCGCCTGGCTTCCCGGGCCCCAGCCCCGCGAGCCCGCCTCAGCAGGGAGGCCTTGACTTCGGAAGCCTTAATCCTGAAATCCCTCCCCCTCCCAAGCTGGAAAGCCCTGCGCAGGACTCGGGAAAGGCCAAATGAGCAGGCAAAATTCTGAGTGGAAAAACTTCGTGGATTTCACGAGAAGAATTCTCTTTGCTGTGAGAGACAGGGAAAAAGGGAAGAACAAAGACATTCCTGAGGAGAGCCTGAGCGTTGAGAGCCTTATTGAGGACATAAGGATTCTCAGGGAGCAGGTTGCCAAGCTGAAGAATTCTGCAAAAAGGCATGCCTGAACAAGAAAGCAGAGCAAAAAAGGGCTGCGCTCATCTGGAGCCAGAAGCATGCTTGACTTGTTCTTTTGGATTGGGTTGGCCGCCCTAAACAGGGCTGGGAAGATTCGGGCAGAAAGAGCTGAAACCAAAATCCATTTTGGATGCATCTGCGGATAGCTGGGCGGACAACTCCAACACCTCCACCTCCGCCCCTGAACAGAAAGAGTAAAAAAATAAAAAGTCTATCATGAGGCGCGGATTAGCGAATCACACCGCACCATGCCCCCGACCAAACTCAGTGCATGACCAGCTCAAGCATCCACTACCGGAACCTGCTCAGAGGTCGCGCGCCATCACAGTCTTCCTGTTGTTGGCTGCAGCCCTGTCAGTTGCGTCCTTGATGAGCTGCCTGACTTTTTCATCCAGCTTGTCAGCGAAGTCTCCTGCAATGCTGAAATCACCGAACTCCTTTGCAACATCCTTAATCTTGGCTTTTACTACAAGCATTGTTTTCACCTCCTCTGTGCGCAAGATTTCCGTAGTTTATAAAGCTTTTGAATTTAAGCCCCTGATAACGCCTCTTCCAGCCCCAAGAAGAGGGATTCATGGATTTATTTATGGATTTGCAACACACCAAAGCATGCCAAAGCAAAGGCATTGCAACAGCGGTTGATTCTGCGAAAGCAGGTGTTTGCGTCCCCGAGGAGTTAAAAAATTCAGCACGACACTACCAAAAAGTTTAAATAATAGTTACGTATTTAAAAATACTAACAAAGTGTGCCTATGTTAATGTAGCAACTAGTTGGGTACGAAAAAAGATACCTTTAAACAAAGAAGAGGTGAATAACATGAGGGGAGTTATGTTCTTTGGAAGCATAGCAGCGATTTCTTTGCTTCTTGTTTTAGCAGGTTGCCAGCAGGGCGCCCGGACACCTGAGGGACAGGTCTGCATCCCCATAGAGCAGGCAAAGCAGCTGGGGATTCTCAAGGGAGGTGTTAGCGAGGAACTCAACAAAACCCTTCCGACAGGAGAGGCAGTGAAGGAAGAGAAGCCCACGGAGGCCATGCCAGAGGAGAATGAAACAGTGGAGGAGCAGCCAAAGGAGATGCCTGAAGAGGAGAAGGTAAGCGAGGAAAAGCCCGAAGAGATGCCTGCCGAGAAGCCAGAAGAGGCAGTGAGCGAAGAGAAGCCGAAGGAGGAGGCCAAGACAGAGGGGCTGCCCAAGAAGGTTGTGAAGGAGGGGGAGCTCGTGAATTTCCCGAACCTCTCTGCCTATGACCCCGACGGAGACCCGATTACATACAGCTTCTCCCCGCCCCTGAACGCCTCCGGCGAGTGGCAGACAAAAGAGGGCGACGCAGGGCAGTACATAGTCACAATAACAGCAAGCGACGGAAAGTCCGAGACAAGCGTTGACGTGCTCGTGATTGTTGAGCCGAGCAACAGGCCCCCTGTGATAACAGGAGTTGAGGACATAACAGT
>CAYVGP010000061.1:0-3437 GCA_964451135.1 uncultured Methanosarcinales archaeon | reverse complement strand
AACCACAACAAAAACAATAACAATAACAGTAGAAGACGTAAACAGGCCGCCTGTGCTGGAGGACCTCGCAGACATAACTGTGAAGGAGGGCGAGCTTGTCAAGGTGGAGCCAAAAGCAACTGACCCTGACAAGGACGAGATAAGCTTCATCTTTGAGCAGCCCCTCAACAGCGAGGGCGAGTGGCAGACAAAAGAGGGCGACGCTGGTGAGTATGAGCTTGAGGTTAGCGCGTGGGACGGCAAGGACAGCGCAACAAAGAAAGTCAGGATAGTTGTTGAGCCGAGCAACAGGCCCCCTGTGATAACAGGAGTTGAGGACATAACAGTCAAAGAAGGAGACACAATAACCCTCAACCCCGAAGTCACAGACCCAGACGGAGACGAAGTAACAGTAACATACAGCGGCTGGATGAACACAAACACATACACAACAACCTACGAAGACGCAGGAGAACACCAAGTAACAATAACAGCAAGCGACGGAAAAACAACCACAACAAAAACAATAACAATAACAGTAGAAGACGTAAACAGGCCGCCTGTGTTCCAGATATGATTTCTTATTTTTTCTTTTTCTTAAAACAAAAGTTTAACCATTTTTAGATGGTGACAAACCCAAAATTATTTAAATGGGCTTGCCTTCCCACTGAACATGAACAACAAAACCCTTTTCAGCTACTTTTTGATTTGCCTCATAGGCGTGGCAGTGCTCTCAATAGCCCTTCTTGAGGAGTCCTTCAAGGCAAATCCAGAGCCGGAACAAAAAGAGACTTCCTTCGGGGCAATAACCATCAGTGTCAGCACGCTTTCTGAGAAAGCGGAGTGCCCTGACCACCCGCGAATAACTGACAGGGCAGAACTCAAGAGGGAGCTGTCATCCCCGGAGGGCTCGCGCCTACTCAAGAACCCCTTCACCAAGAGGGCTTTGGAGCTCACCAATATCGTCAAGTAGCGCCTGCCAGCTCTATGTTTTCTTTGATTTTCCCAAGGCGTAAATTCCGAGGCCCAGCGCGACGAGCCCTGCAAAAGTCAGAAAATGAATGTTAAGGGCATCAGAGTTGAATATGCTCCCCAGCGCTCCCTCTCCGGGATTGCGCGACTGCTCGTACGTCCCGAACGCGATCAAAGCTAAAGAGAAGTAAATCAGGATCCTCGCCCTTTTTTTAAGAGTTTCAGGATTGATGGTGTTTTTGCGTGATTCCGGACCGCTCATTACCCCGCCTCCGAAGCCTAAAAGTCTGTGAGAGATGCCTGCTTGAGATTTCTCCCTCCCTTTTGTTTCTCCCTCTCTTGTTTCTTATCCCCCTCACCATCATCCTCAAAAAGCACCGGCCTGCCGTATTCCCCGTCATAGCCGGGAATCACCTCAATTCTTCCAATCCGGTTCTTCATGATTGCCTCAGCTATCTTTTCCCCTGAGAGCCTCCCAATCATTTCCTCATCAGCTCTCAGAAGCACATCGTACTCTGAGCCGAACTCCCTCACAAGGGAGTTGTAATGCGACCATGCCTTTTTTGACGACATCCCTGTTCCCAGCACCCCTGAGAGAATCTCGCTCAACGGAAGCAGCTTGTAGTATTTTGGCCTGTTCTTGGGCGAGTAGCCCTCAGGCCTGTCAGCCAGCTCCTCAACCCTTGACAGAACCCCCACTGTCAGGGGCTTCCTGCACACAGGACACAGCCCCTTGTTCATCCTTGTTTCCTTCGGGGAAAGGCGGACTCCGCAGGCCCTGTGGCCGTCGTAGTGGTACTTGCCGTAGCTCGGGTCAACCTCAACAGTGAAGCTGATTTCCTGCTCCCTGATCGCCCTTATCAGGGAGTCATAGTCCTGCTTTTTGAGGTTGAAGTCAGTGGCTTCCCTGCCTATCCTCCACGGCCAGAATGAGTGGGAGTCGGAAAAGGAAACAATGGAAAAATCGTCAAGCTGGCTGAGGCGCCAGTTCATCGGGGGGTCGCTTGAGAGCCCTGTCTCAACAGCGTGTATCTTCCTTGCCTGGTCCTGGAAGCACTCCTGTATTGAGTCAAAGCCAGAGTTTGAGCCGAAAAGGGAGAACCACGGAGTCCATATGTGTGCAGGTATTATCTCTATCTTATCAGAGATGCTTTTGAGGGCCTCTGTGAGCTCAGGGCACGGAATGCCGAACACAGGCCTGCCGTCGTAGTCAAGCCTGCCCCTTTTCAGAAGCCACTCCCTCACCTGCTCAACTGTTCCCACATCAGGGGCAAGAACAACAAGATGTATGCGCCTTCCCTTTCCCCCCTGGGAGTACATCAGGGAGATTTCGCTTGACAGCACAAAGGGAAACCCGGAGCTAGACTTGAGAAACCCTGTGCCGTCCTCCCTCAAGCTTGACTTTATCTCGCTGAGCCACACAGGATGCGTGAAGTCCCCTGTGCCGAGAAGCTCTATCCCCTTTATCCTTGCGTACTTCTCAAGGTTTTTCAGGTCAAGGCTCTTTGATGTTGCCCTGCTGTACTTGGAGTGTATGTGGAGGTCTGCAAGCATTTTAAGGCAGAAAGCCTTTGCGTATATAGATTTTTTCATTCCTGCAACTGCCCGGCCAGAGCTCTGAAAAATCAAATGACTCCCTCTTTTCGCACAAAAACCATAAAAAGACTCGGGGAGTTGCACCAACGATGGCACAAAAAATGAAGCGCCTTCTGAGAAGCAGGAAGAACAGGGTGATTGCAGGCGTGTGCGGGGGGATAGGGGAGTACCTCGGCGTTGACCCCACAGTCGTGAGGCTCGCGTGGGTTTTTATGACGCTGTTCATGGGTGCAGGGGTGCTGCTTTACATAGCCGCCTGGCTCATAATTCCCGAAGAATGAATGCAGGAAAAACAAAGCTTAAATATTCTGCTTTCTTTTAGGGCCTCATGGTTCTGAAAGCTGTGATACTTGACTTGGACAACACCCTCTTTCCCACAAGCAGGTTTGCGTCAAGAGCCAGACTCAAAGCAGTTAAGGCAATGATAAGAAACGGCTTTCCCGAGAAATCGCCATTGAGGCTTAAAAAAAGGCTGGAAAGAATCGTTGAGCTGTACGGCTCCAACTACCAGAAGCACTTCGCAAGGCTGTGCGAGGAGTACTCCGTGAAGCCGGACCCGAGAATAATAGCAGCAGGGGTTATTGCGTACCACAACACGAAGATGAGGGAGCTCAGGCCTGATGCAAATGTTCTCAGAGTCCTCAGGCAGCTCAGAAGAAAAGGGCTGAGACTCCACCTTGTCTCAATCGGAAACCCTGTGAAGCAGTGGGAGAAAATCCACCGGCTCATGCTTGAGAGGCACTTCGCCAGCATAAGGATACTGAATGAGGAGAGGCCGAGGGAAACAGACAAGGAGAGGGCCTTCAGCAGGCTTCTGAGGACGCAGCGCCTTTCGCCTGATGAGTGCGTGTCAGTCGGGGACAACATCGGCACTGACATTGCCCCTGCCA
>CAYVGP010000060.1:0-6995 GCA_964451135.1 uncultured Methanosarcinales archaeon | reverse complement strand
CTGCTGGCTCTTGAGCAGAGGATAGTTGAGACAGGAGAGTACCTTGACAGCGCAGAAAAGAGGTTCGCCGAGGCAGCGCTGAACGGCACAATAAACGGCACAACAGCATCCCTTATGGAAAACTCAACCCTCACAGAGTGGACGAAGCGGCTGGAGCAGCAGGCAAAAGAGCTCGGCGCGTCATTGTCATTTGACGTGAACGACATAAAGATAACCCAGACAGACCCCTGGAGCGTCACAGCGATGTTCAATGTCTCAATAAGCATCAGCGATGACAGGGGAACAGCGAGCTGGAGCACGAGCGAGCAGATATGGACGACAATACCCCTTGAGGACTTTGAGGACCCTGTCACAGCCCTCAACAGCCTCGGCAGGGTTTCCTCCCAGATACACAGGAGCAACATAACAACCTACGTTGACCAGGAAACCAATGACACCACAAACCTCCTCATCTTCATAAACTCATCGCTTTACAGGACGAACCCAGAGGCGCCCTCCTTCCTGATGAGGCTTGAGGGAAACCTCTCGGCGTCGCAGTTCGGCATAGAGCGCCTCGTCAACCTCCAGGACTTCGCAGAGCAGGGGATTGCTGTCTATGAGAGAAGCGCGGTTGACTGGAGGTACTTCCAGGGAATAAACGAGACAGTGTACAGCGTGAAGAACGTCACGAACAAGCAGGGGTACAGCTGGTTCCGCCTGGACTCCCCGTCAGCAGCAAGGTACGAGGCAACCAAGCTGCTGTATTAGATGAACCAAAAAAAAAGCCGGGAAGCGCCGCTTCAGCAGGCAGCAGACACTCTGCCTAAAAATAAAAGCCCTGCGAACAGCGATGCGCTTTGGCGCTGCTGCATTCGGAAAGCGGAGCATAGAAAAGTATATAAAATGCCCTGAGAACAACAAACGCATCATGGCCAAAAAAGGAGTTATTGAGACAGGGGTTGACAAGCTGGTTGAGCTTGTGGAGAGAAAGAAGAAGATCTCAATAGCAGAGGCAGCCAAAGAGCTCTCTGTGCCCAAGAGCGTGATTGAGGAGTGGGCAAGCTTCCTTGAGGAGAAAGAGATAATCAACACTTCTTACAGCCTCACCAACACCTACCTTGTGAAGAGGGAAATAAGCAAGAGCGAGCTTGAGAAAAAGAAGAAGGAGATAGAGAGCCACAAGGAGGCCTTTGTGAGGAAGGTTGAGAGCGCCCTAGCCCTTATTGAGAAGGAAACAGCGGGCCTGTCCGAGCTCAAGGAAAACTTCAGAAATCTGAGCTCCGAAATAGAAGAGCACGTGAAGAAGGTCCAGAAAGACCTTGAGAAGCTTGAAAGGTACGAAGACCTGAAAAAGGAGATAGACAACGAGATAGTCAGCCAAAGGGCAAGGTTTGAGGAAGAGCTGGAGAAGGTGAGAAGGGACATTGAGTCAAAGAGAAAGAAGTACGGGGGCTTCCTCAGGGATGTGGACGAGGAGGAGCGCAGGATTGAGGAAGAGATAAAGAGAAGCAGGAACCTTGAGGAAACAGAGGAGATACTTCAGGAAAAGATAACCTCCCTGAAAAAGACACTGCTGGCGATTGAGGAAGGCATAAAGAGCGAGAGGGGTGTGATAAAGGAGGACAGGGAGCACCTTGAGAGGCTCAAGAAGGACGCTGACGAGCTGAAGGAAGTCTTCAAGGAGAAGCAGAGAGAGCTGAACAGGCTTGTGAAGGAGAGCGCCGAGAAGGAGGAGAAAATCATAGCGCTTCAGGAAAAGATTCTCAAGGACATAGTGTGCAAGAAATCAAAGACATCAGAAGAGGTTCTAAGCGCAGAGAAGGCAAAGGAGAAATTCAGGGAGTTCTTTGACAGGAAGATAAAGACAGACATACTTTTGGACAAGATATCCACAGACGTGCAGAAGCTTGAAAGGGACCTCCAGAAGCTGAGGGACGAGGCAATGGTTCTGGAGCTCAAGGGCAAGACCAAGGGGCTGAGAGAGCACATTGCGGAGCTTGAGAAGAAGTTTGAGACAATACTCAAAAGAAAGAAAATATTTGAATCAGAGATACTCCAGCTCAGGGACATAGTGCACGGAAAGAAGAAGTAGCGCTGAAAAGCGCCGCGAATCCAAAGGCGGATGCGGGCCTTAGAGCCATGAAAAAAAAAGAGGAAACAGGAGGGGAGTCTTACTCCAAGGAAGAGAAGAGTCCGCCCATAAAGAGCACTCTGAGGCCTGTAAGAGGAGAAAAGGAGAGCGTTCTGGAAACATACGACTTCATGTCCAACGATGTTCCGATATCTGTCAGGATATTCTCTCGCCCAAAGGACTTTGTGCCGACGTATGAGGTCTCAATATCAAGCATAAGCAAGAACACCGAGATAATACTGGAAAAGATACGGCAGGAGCTTATTGAGGAGGTAAGCTTTGGAATCTCGGACATAACTGCCCAGAAAAAGACAGGAAAAATAGAGGAGAAGTTCAAGGACGCGATAGCAATACTGGTGAAGAAGCACTTCCCTGACGTTGATGACGAAACAAGGTCATTTCTCATATCGTACTTAATCCAGCGAAGCCTGGGAATGGGAAACATAGAGATACTGATGGATGACGACAAGCTTGAGGAGGTTGCCGTGAACTCCGCGGACGAGCCGGTGTGGGTGTATCACAGGAAGCACGGCTGGCTGAAAACAAACGTCCACATAGAAAACGAGGACACCACAAAGCACTACGCAGCGAGCATAGGAAGAAGGATAGGAAGGCAGATAAGCGTGATGGAGCCGCTGCTTGACGCGCACCTCAAGGAGGGCGACAGGGCGAATGCAACGCTGATGCCCATAAGCACTAGGGGGAACACCCTGACGCTGAGAAAGTACAGCAGGGACCCATTCACAATAACGCACTTCCTCAGGACAAAAACAATATCAGCCTCAGCAGCGGCAATGATATGGTTCGCAATCCAGTACGAGATGAGCGCAATAATCGCGGGAGGGACCGCGTCGGGAAAGACAGCAACGCTCAACGTGCTCGCAACATTCATACCTCCCAACCAGAGAATAATCTCAATTGAGGACACGAGGGAGCTGAGGCTTCCCAACTTCCTGCACTGGGTTCCTCTCAACACGAGGCTCCCCAACCCCGAGGGAAAGGGAGGGGTGAGCATGGCAGACCTTCTCGTCAACTCCCTCAGAATGAGGCCTGACAGGATTCTTGTGGGAGAGGTGAGAAGGCAGAGGGAGGCAGAAACCCTTTTTGAGGCAATACACACAGGGCACAGCTGCTACGCAACCTTTCACGCAAACAACGCAGAGGAAACCCTGAAGAGGTTCACCAACCCCCCCATAAACGTGCCGAAAACAATCATGCCCTCAATAAACCTCATAATCACGCAGTTCAGAAACAGGAGAACAGGCGTCAGGAGGACATTCCAGATAGCGGAGATACTCCCTGACTCAGGCGTGAACGTGCTCCAGCAGTACGACCCAAAGAGGGACGTGCTGAGAAAGCTGAACGATTCCAAGTCACTCATGGACACCCTGAAGCTTTACACCGGCTACACAACAAAGGAAATAAACCAGTCCATGCAGAAAAGGGAGAAAGTGCTGAAGTACCTGGTCAAGAGGGGGATAGACCACGTGGACAACGTCGGAAGGGTTCTTGCAGAGTTCTTCAGGGACGAGGAGGGTGTTCTGAGGAAGATAAGCAAAAACAAGCCGATATAGCGCATCAGGAAATGCTGAAAAATGAGAGCTCTCTTCAGAAAAATAGCAGAGGGAATACCCTGGCTGCCCTTAAAGCTCAAGCAGGCAGGAATGAAGGACACCCCTGAGGAGTTCGTGAAAAAAACCTTCCTGTCCGCATTTTACGTCACAACAGCAGTGGGCTTCTTTGTGTGGATGATGCTCTCAAGGCTCAGGGTCTCTGTTGCGCCCATCATAGTGTTCAGCCTGATTCTCTTCGTGTTCATGGTGATGTATTTCCTGAGAGTTCCTGACGTGAAGATAAGCGTCCAGCGCCGCCTGATTGACAGGGAGCTTGTGTTCGCAGGAAGGTTCCTCATAATTGAGCTTGAGTCAGGGGTGCCCCTCTACGACGCCCTGCTTAACGCGTCAAGGAGCTTCAGGACAATAGGCCCTGCGTTCAAGGAGATTATTGACAGGATAGACCTCGGAACATCTGTGGAGGACGCGCTGAACGAAACAATACAGAGAACCCCTAGCAGAAACATGGCAAAGATACTGTGGCAGATACTCAACGTTATGAAGACAGGGGCGGACATCTCCAAGTCAATCAACTCTGTCATAGACCAGATTGTGAGAGAGCAGATTATTGATGTGAAGCAGTACGGAAAGAAGCTCAATCCCCTTGCAATGTTCTACATGGTGATAGCGGTGATACTTCCCTCTCTCGGCGTGGTTGCGATAATAGTGGTGGCGAGCTTTATGTCAATCACCATAGACCTTGCTGTGCTGCTGACGCTTGTGGGCCTCATAGCCTTCCTCCAGTTCATGTTTCTCTCAATAATAAAGTCCTCAAGGCCTGCTGTGGAGTTTTGAGGTCAGCTAAGGGCAATGCAAAATAAAAAAAAGAGCGGTGAAAGAGAAGAAAGCGGCGCACAAGTGAGCGAAAGGAGCGGCGCTAAGCAGGACGCGGGGGCAGGCAGCAACAACGCGCCCGGCAGAGAGGAAGAAAAGAACAAGATAAAGGGAATCCTGAAAAGGATAAGCTCCCTGAAAAACAGAAGGGAGAGCGTGGCAGAGCTACACAGCATCCGCGCAAAGTTCAATAAGAGCAGGGAAAAAAGAAAGCAGCCCAGGGGACTGGGCGGGCTGGGGCACAGGAAAAAAAGGGTTGCTGCTTTTCTTCAGAAGGCAGGAGTCACTCTCAGCCACAGGGAGATAACAAGGGGCATTTTCAAGCTCACAGTGGCAATAAACCTCATTCTCGGGGTGTGGATAGCGGCTTACCTGTCAAGGGAGATGGGGATTCCGTGGACAGGCACCCTTCTTTACGTTGGCATACTGTGGGTTGCTGCGTTCGTGGTCATCCTCTTTGCTCTCTGGCTGGTGTTTTACCTTTTCGTTGACCTCAACATATTCAGGAGAAGAAAAACAATAGAGGAAGTGCTTCCTGACTACCTTGAGCTCACAAGCTCAAACATAAACGCGGGAATGACTGTTGACAGCGCCCTTTGGTACGCGGTGAGGCCGAGATTCGGCGTCCTTGCAAGGGAGATTGAGATAGTGGCGAAACAGACGCTGAGCGGAATGGAGCTGACAGAGGCCCTTGAGGAGTTTGCAAAGAAATACGACAGCCCCCTGCTTGAGAGAACAGTTAACCTAATAGTTGAAGGCATCAGGGCAGGGGGAGAGATTGGGCCTCTCCTGAACAAGATAGCGATAAACATCAAAGAGTCCCAGATTCTCAGGAAGGAGATGTCCGCCAACATAACAAACTACGCAATATTCATAACATTTGCGGCCATAGTCGCAGCGCCACTGCTTCTCGCTCTCTCAACCACTCTCCTCCAGATAATCAGCAGCATCATGGGCTCCCTGACAATACCGCAGAACCTCAACATCAACTTCTTCAGCGGCAAGGTTGGAATAAACACGGGAGACTTCAAGATTTTTGCAGTAACCAACCTCCTTGTTACAAGCCTCTTCTCATCAATAATAGTTGCGACAATAAAGAAGGGAGAAATCAAAGCTGGAGTGAGGTACATACCTGCATTCATAATAACAGCGCTTGCAATATACTACATAAGCGTTAAGATACTCTCGGCCCTTGTGGGGGGGCTTTTCTGAGAAAAGGAATAAAAAAGAACAGGAAAAGAAGAAGGGGCAGAGAGGAGGAAGCAAGGGTTCGCAGAACACAGCGAAATTTACGGGATGCGAGTGACGAAAGCGGAAAAATTTAAATAGGAGTTCAGCACGAGGAGTTGTTATGTTTAATTCAAAAAGAAAAATAAACTTCTTTGAGAAGGTTCTGCTCATAGTCGGGCTGGGCGTGACAATAGTCGGGTTTTTTCTTATTCGGGCAGCATACATGAGCGAAAAGGGGCTTACATGGCTGATGCTCCTCACAATATTCAGCTGGCTCACAGTGCTTATTCTCTTTGTTGTGTCATCCCTTAACGCTGACGTGAAGGAGGAGCTTGTGAGGATACTCAACGAGCATGTTGAGGAAACAAGGCTTCTCAAGGAAATCGCCCATGAGCAGCTTGTTGAAACAAAGAACCTCACCAAGCTCTTTGAGAAAAGCATGAATCAAAGTAAAAAGTAGGGCGCCACTGCCAACTCAGTTCTGGCTTTCTGTTGCAGCGCTCAGCCGCAACAACTACTGGAATATAGTAATAACTATATCCCTATACTTTTTCCAAAACATTTATATATCAAGAAGGTTTAAAACAGGTGAATACTTAAAAGAATGCACCAAGCAAAGAGGTGAAAAAGAATGAACAAAAAAGGACAAGCCGCCATGGAATTCTTGATGACTTATGGCTGGGCCATTCTTGTTGTTATCGCAGCCATAGGCGCGCTGGCGTACTTCGGCATACTGAGCCCTGAGAAGGTGCTGCCGGAGAGATGCACAGGGACGCCGGGCCTTGACTGCCTTGAAAAGGCAAGCATAGACGCCACAGCAGACACGATAGAGATTGCCCTGAAGAACAACCTCGGGAAGAAGATTAACGTGACAAGCGTCAGCGTCACAAGCAGCGAGTGCAGCTCTGTGAGTTCAACCTCAATAACTGTGGAGGGAGGAAGCGCGACCACTCCTCCTGTCGAGGTTGATAACAACAAGAGGTTTAACATCAAGGTGACGTGCAACGACTTCAGCGAAGGCAGGCTGTCAGCAGACTTTTCAGTGCAGTACACGAGCCTTGACACAGGCCTTCAGCAGAAAGCAGCTATCAGCGTGAAAGGCAAGGCAGTAGCATAAGGAGCTGCTACTGAGCACTAAAAAAGCCTTTTTTTATTTTTTTAACTTTTATTTCCCCCAATACTTCTCAGAAAAGCGCAGGACAAAGCGC
>CAYVGP010000059.1:0-7062 GCA_964451135.1 uncultured Methanosarcinales archaeon | reverse complement strand
GGAAGTGGTTTGCGACAGGGATTCAGAAATACTCTGCAAACGGGGGTGGAATGATGGAGAAGGGGCTTCAGGAAGAAGGGCTCAGCCAGGAAGCGGAAAACGTGCTGTCTTTTGTGAAGAAGGATGAGATTAAGTACATATCCCTTCAGTTCACCGACATACTCGGCACTGTGAAGTCCCTCACAATCCCCTCTCATCACCTGGAGGAGGGGCTGAAGAAGGGCGTTTGGTTTGACGGCTCATCAATAGAGGGCTTTGCGAGGATATTTGAGTCCGACATGTTTCTCAAGCCCGACCCCTTGACTTATGCAGTGATACCCTGGACAGAAGGAGAGCAGAAGACAGCAAGGATTATCTGCGACGTGTACAAGGCTGACGGAACTCCGTTTGAGGGGGATCCGAGAAGGGTTCTGAAGAACGTGATGGATGAGGCAAGGGAAATGGGCTTTGTCTTCAACACAGGGCCTGAGCTTGAGTTCTTCCTCTTCAAGAAGGAAAACGGAGAGATAAGGGCCCTGCCGCATGACAGGGGCGGCTATTTTGACCTCAACATGGACCAGGCGTACGGAATAAGAAACGAGATGACTCTTGCCCTGCAGCAGATGGGGATAAACGTTGAGGCAAGCCACCACGAGGTTGCATTCGGCCAGCACGAGATAGACTTCAGGTACGGCAACGCCGTGGAAACAGCGGACAACGCAATAACCCTGAAGTTCGTCCTCAAGGCAGTGGCGGAAAAAAGCGGACTCTACGCCACATTCATGCCAAAGCCCATTTTCGGGATAAACGGCTCCGGCATGCACGTCCACCAGAGCCTTTTCACCCTGGACGGGAAAAACGCCTTTTTCAGCAGCAAGGACCCCTACAAGCTCTCTGACACAGCAAGGCACTTCCTTGCAGGGCAGCTGAGGCACGTGAAGGCAATGACTGCTGTTCTTTCCCCAACCGTGAACTCCTACAAGCGCCTGGTGCCTGGATACGAGGCCCCTGTGTACGTGTGCTGGGGGCAGAGAAACAGGTCTGCGCTGATAAGGGTTCCGAGAGTGTCAGAGGGAAGGGAGAAGTCAGTGAGGCTTGAGATAAGGTGCCCTGACCCGAGCAACAACCCCTACCTCGCCTTTGCAGTGCTGTTGAAGGCAGGGCTTGACGGAATCAGGAACAAGCTTGAGCCCCCTGAGCCTGTTGAGGAGAGCGTGTACGAGTTCTCTGACGAGGATCTCGGGAAAAAGGGCATTGAAACCCTTCCAAGCTCCTTGCTGGAAGCCCTGGAAGAGCTGAAAAAAGACAAGGTCATCACCGAAGCGCTTGGCAAGCACCTCACAGAGAGGTACATTGACGCAAAGAGCCGGGAATGGGACGACTTCAGGACAGCAGTGACAGACTGGGAGATAAGGAGATACCTTGAGACTATGTGAGACCATGTGAAACGTTCAGAGCCAGTGCTCACGTAACAACGCAGGCTTCAGGCAAGGGCCAGCGTAATAGTAGCCGGCGATGTTCCTGGCTGTTCCATCACAAATAAAAACAGCCTTTCATTTCCAGGGGCAATGTTTGAGAGGATTGCAGCGCTGCAAGGAGTCGGAAGGAAAGGACTTGCCAGGATTAAGCAATCAACAGCAGTTGTTGTCGGCGCAGGAGCCCTTGGAACAAGGGTGCTGGAAGAGCTTGCTTCAATGGGAGTGGGCAGAATAAGAATAACAGACAGGGACATAGTTGAGGAGAGCAACCTCTCGAGCCAAAGACTTTTCACAAAGAAGGACATAGGCGTTCCAAAAGCCCATGCAGCCAAAAAAGCCCTGGAAAAGGCGCATCCTGAAACAAGAACAGAGGCTCTTGCGTTGGAGCTTGATTGCTCAAACGCATCTCTTCTTGATGCGGGAATTGTTGTTGACTGCACCGACAACCTTGAGGCAAGAAGGCTGATAAACGAGTGGTGCAAGAAAAACAAAAAGACCTGGATTCACGGAAGCGTAGCTGCCGCCCGGGGCTATGCAGCGTGCTTCAGGCCTGAATCCTTTTGTTTTGAGTGCGTTTTTGGCGCCAAGACGACACATGATAGCTGCGAAACCATTGGGCTGTTTCCCCCTGCTGCATCAATGGTTGCCTCATTGCAAAGCGCTCTTTTCATAAGCTTGGCCCTTGGAAGGCCTGTTCCGGAATCCCTGTTTTATGTTGACGCCTCCTCGCTGAGGGTTGAGGCACTCGGGGCTAAGAAAAACCCTGTGTGCAGTGTATGCAGCGGGCGTTTTTCTGCGATGAAGGAAGCCCCTCCGCGAGTAACGAGAATGTGCGGGGGGCTGTACCAGGTGAGGACAGCGAAGGGCTTTGGTGAGATAAAAAGATTATTGGGGGGAACCAGGCCCTGGAAAGAGATTCCGGGAGCCCTCATAGCAGGCCCCTTCACCCTTTTCAGGGACAGCAGGGTTCTTGTGAAGGCGCGCACAGAAAGGGAAGCTTTCGTGCTGCTGAAGAAGCACAGCATCCTGTGACCTTACTCAGCCAAACACCGCAGTCATTATTCCCAGAGCAAGAAAGAGGAATCCCGCGAAGTACTTCATGACAGATGCCTTCATTTTCTTTGCTGCTGCCACCCCGAGGGGTGCACCTATAATCACTCCGGGAACAGAAAAAAGAAGGACAGACAGGGCTTCCTCAAACGCAAGGAAGTCGGAAGAAAGCATAAATGCTGAGTGCGCTGCCACGCCGAGAAGTGCGCTTGCAGCAACAAGGAAGACAGATGTTCCGGAAGCAAGCGGCACAGGCATTTTTCTTTTTTTCAGGAAAATCCACTCGTTCACCTCTCCGAGCCCTGACGAAACCATTCCCATCAGCAGGCCGCCGGCGCCAGCAAACGCCTTCTCCCCGACAGGGATTCTTTGCGTGTCAGCTCTGCTGCTTTTCGGCCGGGCAGCTCCGGTGTGGTCGGGGTGGCGGGGGCAGCACTTTTTCTTTGAGTAGATTAAGGCGTAAGCCAGGTAAAAAAGAAGCCCTGCAAGCACGAGCTTTAGCACTTCCGGATTCATAAACCTCGCAAGAGCAACGCCGAGAATTGTTGCAGGGGCGCTGAACAAAACAAACCTTTTGGCTAAGGCAATGTCTATTGACCTTGCCTTCCAGTAGCCCCATAGCCCGCTTGAAAAACCGAACAGCTCTATTACCAGTCCCGAGGCGAATGCTGTTTCCGGCTTCAGCCTGAGAAACACAAGAAAAAGAGGAGAGTACATCACTGCCCCTCCTATCCCTGCCATCATCGCGATTGTTGAAATGGCTATGCTCAGCGGGAACATAAACCACAAGTCTGTGTTCATCATTTTTCAAACAGCACTCCCCCTGCTTCCCTCACATTAGCCGCTCCATCAAGAAGGAGGCCGGAACAATTAATTAAGAGGGATGTTTAAATAATTTCGCATTGTTTCGGGGAAGAAAAGATTAAAACCCCTGTCTAGAAGAAAAGCGATGATAATAAAAACCAGATTATCTGCCGCGTGACCATGAGACGTGTCCCTGCGTATCTGGGCGTGTTTTTTGTGTCTGTTGCAGCGCTTGGCTTTGAAATAAGCCTGATAAGGTTCTTCTCAATAAGCCAGAGCTATCATTTCGCGTTCATGATAGTGAGCATCGCACTGTTCGGCATTGCAGCAGCAGGAACGTTTCTTTACTCGCGGAAAAAAAGAATCCGGCTTTTCTGGGCATCTGTGCTCTTCTCATTGTCAGCAATCGCCGGTTTTTGGCTCAGCAACAGGGTTTTTTTCGATCCCCACCTTGCACTGGTGAGGCCTCTTCACCTGCTTGTGCTTGTCATTTACTATTTGCTGCTGGGACTGCCCTTCTTTTTCTTCGGCCTTGTTATAGCCTCCTGCTTCATGCGTTTTCAGAGGCATGCGGGGAAAGTTTATTTTTTCAACCTTGCAGGGTCAGCCATTGGCTCCCTGCTTGCGCTGGCGCTGATAAGCGCATTGGGCGCCAGGGCGATCACAGTCATCAGCGGCGTGGGGCTTGCAGGGGCAGCATTCTTCCTGTACGACGGCCTCCCGAAGAACAGGGCCGCAGCCAGGATTAAGCTCGCCAAAAGAAGCACGACCTTTATCATTCTGGTTCTGTTCCTCCTCGCAGGCCTGGTGACGCAGCCAGAACTCAAAATCTCCCCTTACAAGGAGCTGTCCTATGCTCTCAGCGTGCCGGGCTCCAGGCATGTGGGGCAGTGGCACGACATTTTCTCAAGGGTGGACATTGTCAACAGCTCTTTCACCCGCTACGCCCCGGGGCTCACCCCCTCCTACACGCAAGGGCTTCCTGCCCAGCTCGGCCTGACTGTGGATGCGGGGAATATGAACGCCATAATTTCCCCTGAGCGCTCCTCTTTTTTGGAGCATCTCCCGCCATCAGTGGCTTACCACGCTGCAAACCCCCAGAGGGTTCTTGTGCTCAACGCAGGGGGCGGGCTCCAGGTTCTGAACGCGCTGCGCCACAATGCCAGCGTAACTGCTATTGAGCCCAACAGGCTGGTGATTCGCCTCTTGTCAGGCCCTTTTGCAGGCTTCACCGGAAACATCACCGAAAAGGCGGAGTTCGTGTGGAGCGACGGAAGGAGCTACCTGAAAAAGACCTCGGAAAGCTTTGACCTGATTGTCATCTCCCTCTCAGGCAACGTGGTTAATCCGGCCCTCGCAGGGCTCTCAGAGAATTACCTGCTCACCGTTGATGCTTTCAGGGATTACCTGGACAGGCTGAGCCCCCGGGGAATGCTGGTGGTTGAGAGGTGGCTTGCCTTCCCTCCCCGGGAGAGCCTGAGGCTTCTGTCCCTTGCTTTAAGCCTGGACAGGGAGGCAGAGAAAACCGCGCTGGTAAGGTCGTGGAACACAGTGACGCTCGTGATGACAAAAGGGAAGATGAGCAATGAGACTGCTGCCAGCATCATGCGTTTCGCTGAAACGACCGGGTTTGACTTAATCTACCTTCCATCTTCATTTGAGCCAAACAAACGCCTCGCATTTGAGAGGCCCTACTACTATGAGCTCTCCCAGAAGCTGATCAGTGACCCCCAAGGCTTCTACAATGAGTATGTTTTTGATGTTCGCCCTGTGGCAGACAACAAGCCCTTTTACAGCTATTTCTACAGGCCTTCAAAAACAAAGGAGCTCCTTTCCATGGCCGGCTCTGGCTGGAACCCCTTTCTGGACCCGGGGTTTGTTCTTTTGTTCCTCCTTGCCCAGGTATCTGTGATAGCCGCGGCTGTAATAGTGGCGCCCCTCCTGATTGGAAAAAAGCGAAGGGAGAAAAAGGAGGGGCTGCCTTATTTCTTTGCAATCGGCATCGGCTACCTGCTGATTGAAATCACGCTTATTCAGCGCCTTGCTCTGCCATTGGGGCACATCGCTCTCACATCCGCGGTTGTGGTGTTCGGGGTTCTTCTGTACTCAAGCGCAGGGGCGTGGCTCTCCGGGCTCTTGGACTTAAAGCCCAGGACGTGGGCAGGGGCCCTTGTTGCACTCATAGGGCTCTACGCCCTGATGCTGCCCCTCGCAATAAAATTCCTGCTTGCGCTTGGCCTGGCTGAAAAAATAGCTGCAACACTCATTTTGCTTGCTCCCCTAGGGACAGCCATGGGCGTGCCATTCCCCTCGGCAATAAGGCGCATCAGAAGGAGCAGCGTCCCCCTTGCATGGGCATTCAACGGCACAGCATCGGTGATAAGCCCCATAATAGCCGTCATCACAGCCCTCTTCTTGGGCTACGCAGCTGTGCTGTTCCTGGCTGCTGCCTCCTACCTCATTGCTATGGGGCTCTCTCCTGGGCCTTGCCCACAAAAGGCACAAACCTCACGCCGGTGATGAACCTGGTTTTTGTTGTGTTGTTCTTCTTGGTAACAAGCGTAAGTGTCTGGAAGCCTGATGTGCTCCCCAGGGGGATGACCAGCCTGCCGTTGTTTTTCAGCTGCTTAATGAGTGGCGGAGGGATGTGATTGGCAGCAGCAGTTACAATTATGGCGTCAAATGGCGCGTATTCCTCCCAGCCGTAGTAGCCGTCGCCGTGCCTGACCCTGACGTTGGAGTAGCCAAGCGACCTCAGCCGTTTTTCTGCGGATGAGGCAAGCTCCTCTATGATCTCAACCGTGTAAACATCCTTTGCAATTTCTGTCAGCACAGCTGCCTGGTATCCTGAGCCTGTCCCGATTTCCAGAACTTTGTGGCTTCTGTTTAGGGAGAGGCTCTGGGTCATGAGCGCAACGATGTAGGGCTGGGAGATTGTCTGGCCGTAGCCGATTGGGAGGGGGCGGTCGCTGTATGCTGAGGAGCGCAGGCCGCGCGGCACAAACTCGTGCCTTGGAACCTTTTCCATGGCTTCTAGGACTGCCCTGTCGCTTATTCCCCTTGCCCGAATCTGCGCATCCACCATGCGCCTTCTTTCCTCAGCGTAGTCGTCCTGGGGCGCGACATCCGCCGTCTTTTCCTGGGAAGACTCAATGTAATTGTCAACAGCCACCCTGGTCTTGCTAATAAAGAAAAGAAACGCAACAAACAAGGCCAGTGCCAAAACCGCTGATTTTTTTCCGGCAGTGCTTTTGTTTCGTCTCATTCTCCCCCATAACCCCTGATATCTTCAAGTTTATTAATATTGCGCGGCACCCGGGGGTTGTTTTCTTGAAGGCAGAATTTCAATCATAAAACCAACATTTAAATATCTCCTTCTTTTCATCTCTCTTTATGGCTCTCAAGTTTGCGGTTGTTTACGGCTCTGTCAGGAGCCAGAGGCAGGGGATAAAGGCAGCGAGGTTTATGCTCAAAAAGCTGAAGGAGAGGGGGCACGAGGCAACCCTCATAGACCCCCTTGAAACCCCTTTGCCGCTTCTTGACAAGATGCACAAGGAATACCCCGAAGGCAAAGCCCCTGAGAACATGGAGAAGATATCCAAGATAATCCGCGAGTCAGACGCAGTTGTTGTTGTTTCCGGGGAATACAATCACAGCCCTCCTCCTGCCCTGAAAAACATCCTTGACCACTTCCAGCAGGAGTACTTCTTCAAGCCCAGCGCAATAGTTTCCTATTCTGCAGGGCCCTTCG
>CAYVGP010000058.1:0-7091 GCA_964451135.1 uncultured Methanosarcinales archaeon | reverse complement strand
AACAACAAATAAGGGCAATGCGAGAAAAAGAGGGGAATGCGGCGGAGATACTTAGTCTGCTCTCCGAGGTCCTGAAGGAAGACAAGGAGATAATAGCTTCCGCAAACCAGAGGATTGCTCTTGCCAGGCAGCTGAGGGACATATGGAGAAGGCTTTTCGCAGAGGTGATGCGTTCAAGGATTAACGTGAACAAGTCAGAGGCGCTGAGCTTCTCTGAAGAGAGGGCGGGGAGGATTCTTAGCCTCGCAAAGAACATAACAGAAGCTGCTTCGCTCTACTCATCCCTGCTCGCAAAAGAGAAACAGCACAGGAAAGAGATTCTTGATGAGAGCTCACGGCTCTACAGCTTTGAAAAGGAGTACGTTAAGAGCAACTCTGAGATGCTGGAAAAGTCACTGAAGCAGCTGCATGAAGAATCCTCGGAGAAGTATATTGAAAGCCTGAAAAACACCCTGAGCAGCATGAAGGTCAGCCTCTCTGCCCACGAGCACCTGCAATCAATACTCTCTGAGAAAAACACGCTCTGGAAGGAGCAGAAGAAGGAAGCGGAAACACTTGAGGAGAGGGCGAGTAAAATCGCGGGCATTTTCAGCAGGCGCCCGAAGGGCTTTGTGTTGGTGGATGATGAAGCAGGGGATTTGCTCGGCGAAGTTCAGAAAACCGACCACGCTGTGAAGACGCTCATGTCAAAGGCGGAGGCAGAATACATGAATGTTTATTTTCCCCTTCTCGCATACTTCAAAACAAGCTCAAGGATAAGGGAGATGGTAATGGACTGCACATCAAGGAAACTTCTGACAGCAGAAAGGATTCTCCGGGACATACGCAGCTTAAGGAACCCCGGGGAGGTCTCGCGTTATTTGAGGGAGCTTTCAAGGAGATTCCCTGAGCTTAATGAAGAAAAGAGAGGCATAAGAGACATGCTCATGGCAGCGTTTCAGCCTGGAAGAAAAAAGGAATGGGACAAGGCGAGAAAGCTCTACAGGCGGCTCTGGCTTGCGCACCACAAACTCAACGAATACTCCCCCTACCGGGAGAAGCACCTGCTCTCTCTTGCAACAATAGACTCCCTCACAGGGCTGGGAAACGTTAGAATGTACCACTCTGCGCTGAAGGAGCTCATATACAGATACATTAGAGACGAAACAGAAGAGGTGGCATACGTGCTCATTGATCTTGACAACTTCAAGAAGGTTAATGACAGCATGGGCCACCATGAAGGGGACGAGGTTCTCAAGAGATTCGCAAAGATATTGGGGAAGAACACAAGGAAGGGAAGCGACCGCCTCTTCAGGATAGGGGGGGACGAGTTCATTGTGCTCCTGGAGTTGAGAGAGGGGAGGGAACGCTCAGCAAGGCATGAGGAGGAAGTCAGGACCATCCTTGGAAGAATTGAGAATGAGTTTAAGAGAAACTTTTCCAGACTGAATAAGAGGCTCAAGGAAAGAGGCCTGCCGCAACTGTCCCTTAGCGCTGGCTGGCTTTTCTTCAGCACCTTTTTTGAAGAGTTCCCGCACCTCCTGCCTTCGCCGGCCGGGGAAAGGGGAATAAGGGTGGGGAAGATTGAGGAGCTTCTGAAGAACAAAGCGGACAGCGTCATTTACCCTGCGTCAAAGGAAAAAGAAAGGGGGAAGATAACGCAGTACGTTGCAGGGGGCCGCAAAAAGAAATAAATACCCGGGCAATTTCTCGGTTCTTATGAAATTCGCGCATTTGGCGGACATCCACATAGGGGCTTGGAGAGACGAAAGGATGCGCATGCTTCCGCTGGAGGCATTTGAGAGGGCGATTGAGACGTCCCTCAAGGAAGGCGTTGACTTCATACTTCTCGCAGGGGACATATTCAACACCTCCATCCCGCCCCTTGACGACCTCAAGAGGACAACCTCAATACTGAGCAGGGTGAAGGAAGCAGGCGTCTCTGTCTACATTGTTCCGGGGTCCCATGACTTCTCGCCAAGCGGAAAGACAATGCTGGATGTTCTTGAGGAAGCAGGGCTGTGGAAGAACGTTGTGAGGGGCTCTGAGGAGGATGGGAAGCTGAAGCTGCGCTTCACTCTTGACAAGGGGACAGGCGCAAAAATAACAGGCATGCTTGGAAGGAGGGCCGGCTTAGAAAGGACGTACTTGGAAAACATGGCTCTTGAGCACCTTGAAAGGGAGCCCGGCTTCAAGATATTCGTGTATCACGGCGCTGTCTCAGAGCTTCTGCCCAAAAGCATGAGCGGAATGGAAGCAATCCCCCTCTCGCTTCTGCCGAAAGGCTTTGACTACTATGCCTGCGGCCATGTCCACATAAGGGCAGAGCAAAAAACAGGGGAGAAAGGAGTCATCGCGTATCCCGGCCCTGTGTTCCCCAACAGCTTCTCAGAGCTTGAGGAGCTGGGCCGCGGGGGGTTCATATTGTGGGATGAAGGAGAAATAAAAAGGATTGACTTGGAGATCCACCCTGTCAGGGCATTCACCATAAACGCGGACGGAAAAAGCCCTTCCGAGGTCACAGCAGAGCTCGCAAGAATCTCCCTTCAAGACATCAGGGACGCAATAGTGACTGTCAGGGTTAAGGGCCAGCTCTCAGAGGGCAGGGCAAGCGAGATAAACTTCAAGGAGGCCTTCAGGGAGATTACGGGGAACGGGGCCTTTTTTGTCATGAAGAACACTTCCCAGCTCTCCACAAAGGAGTTCGCACCTGTAAGCGTGGCTCACGGCTCTGTGGAGGAACTGGAGGAGAGGGTTATCGAGGAGCACCTCGGCCAGGTCCCCGCAGGCTTCTCAAGGGAAGAGGAGAAGAAAGTCATTAAAGAGCTTATGAGGTTTCTCAACACAGAGAAAAGGGAGGGGGAAACAAGAGCAGCGTTTGAGGAGAGGGTGAGGGAGGCATCAAGAATAGTTCTCAGCGAGACCTCAAAATAATTACTTTCCTGCCTTGCGACAATCCGTGTTTTTTTGAGAAGCTTTCCTGGTTAAGCGAGAGCTGGACTCTGCCGTACTCGTCAGGGCACATCAGGGGCTTGCCCTTTGGAACATCCCCGAATGCCCTTGCGTATATTAGGGAAACCCTCTTCCTTCCGAACCTCGCCTCAATCCTGTCCCCAAAGGCGTATCCGTGCGAGTCAAGGTCCTTTCTCAGTATGTTGAGGAAAACAGAGCCGAAGGGGTTTACGTATATCACTTCTGCGCGTATCTTCTTTTCGGAAACAAGTGCGTTTCGGTAGGGAGCCGGAACAAGCACTTCCGGGGTGAGTGGCCTCCCCAGCTCTCTTAACGGAACTCCCCGTGAAAGCCACGCAGCAGCAGGAACAAATATGTCCCTGCCGTGAAAAACAGCAGAAACCGGCTTTCTCATGTAACGTTTGTTGGAAATCTCCACAACCCTTCTTATCCCTCCCAGAAACTCGGAAGCGGAAATCAGGCAGCCGTTGTCAGGGCCTATAAGAACGTCGCCTCTTTTTGTTTCAACCGCTATCGCCTTCCTCTGCGTCCCCACCCCGGGGTCCACGACGCACACATGGAATCCCTTGGGAATCCACGCCGTCGCTTCCATCACCCTTGAGGCCGCCCTTATGTCAAAGGCAGGCACAGAGGGATTCAGCACCACAACGTTTGCTGAGGGGTTTATCCCGTAAGCAACAGCCTGCATCACCCCGACACCGGTGTGGGATGTTCCGAAGTCGCAGGTGATTGTTATGAGGGGCTTCTTTGCTCTCATTTTTTTGCATCTGTTTCTGCTATCAGCTCTTTCAGCAGCTTTTTGACCTTCTTGGGGTCTGCCCTCCCCCTTGTTTCTTTCATCACAAAGCCCACGAGGTAGTTTATGCTTTCCTCCTTTCCTGAGACATAGTCCATCACAACGCCCTGGTTTTTCTCAATTGCCTCTTTGCAGAGAGAGGCAAGGGATTCCTCATCGCTTATCTGGGTGAGCTTCTGCTTCTCAACGTAGTCCCTTACATCAAAGCTCTCAACAAAGAGTTTTTCCAAAAGCTTCTTGGCAACAGAGTCGCTTATCTTTCCCACTTTGAGAAGCCGGACAATTTCTGAAATCTGCTCTGGCTTCACAGGCACTTCGTCTAGCTCCATCCTGTTGTAGGCAGCTATGCGAGGCACTTCCCGCCTCACAAAAGTGAGCGCAAGCTTGGGGTCTGATGCCTCAGCAACCCTCGCGTACATGCTTGCAAGCGCTATCTCCCTTGAGAGCACGTCCGCGTCTTCTTCGCCGAGCTTGTACCTTGTTAATAGCAGCTTTTTCATCTCGTCAGGCCTCGGAGGCAGGGAGGCTTTTATTTGCTTAATCCAGGCATGCTCGGCAGGTATGGCAGGGAGGTCCGGGTCAGGAATGAACATGTAGTCCACTGCGTCCTCCTTTGAGCGCATGAAAAGAGTTGTTTTTGAGGCCCTGTCAAATGCCCTAGTCTCCTGCTCAACGCTTTTGCCCTCTTTCACAAGCCTCTTCTGCCTTTCAGCCTCTGCCTCTATTGCCTCAACTATTGAGGAGAAGGAGTTCACGTTCTTTATCTCAACCCTCTGATAATCAGGAGCCACAGAAACGTTCACGTCGCACTTAACCCCTGCCTTTCTGTCAACTGCCCTGATGTATGAAAGAGTTACAAGAAGCTCCTTAAGCCACGACCTCACGACTTCCGAAGAAGAAAAGTCCGGCTCTGTCACTATCTCCGCAAGGGGCAGCCCAGAGCGGTTGTAGTCTATCTCCCCTGTCTCAGGGTTCCAGGCAGCAGGGTCCTCCTCTAGGTGAACATCCCTTATTCCCACCCCGAGAAAGCTGCCGTTCTCTCCAACAGGAAGCGAGTATGTTCCTGACATTGTTCTCTGATACCCTGCGGGCAGGTCCGGCCAGTCGTAGTGCTTTCTCTGGAACGCAAGGAGTTGATTCACCCTGCACCCCAGCATTAACGCTACCTTTATTATCTTCTCCACTGCTTCCTTGTTCGGGGCCATGGGCTTTGCCCCCGGCTGGGCAGTGCACACAGGGCATATTGAGGTGTTCGGCTTCGCCTCCCTGTCAATCCTGCACCTGCAGAAGAGCTTCTCCTTTGTTTCCTCCATGTTGAGGTAGCAGTGAATCTCAAGCCCGACTTTCAGCTTAGGCTCGTCTTCCCTGCCCGCCTGCCTAGTTTTCTGGAATCCCATTTTCATGAGCAGAATCTTTCGCTTTCACCTTTTTTCAAGAAGGAACCTTCTCAGCCTTGATATCGCCCGTTTCCTGAACAGGTTTATGTCCTCGCCTGTCCTTGTCTCCCCGTAGGTCTTTCTCTTTCCCTTGGGGATGAAGATGGGGTCCTGCCCCCAACCCTTTGCGCCCCTTTCCTTCTGGGCAATTCTTCCCTCCTCCCTGCCCATGAACGTAGCGGGCTTCTTTCCCGGCTCGCAGTATCCTATTGCAGAGACGTAGAAGCACTGCCTGTTCCTTTTTCCCTTCATGAGTTTCAGCAGCCCCTTGTTGCCTATCCTCTCAAAAACGTACTTAGTGCAGGTGCCCGGAAATCCCTTCAACGCTGTTATGAAGAGCCCGGAGTCCTCAACAACCACTGCCTTGTTGAGCTTCTCAGCCAGCATCTTTGAGGCAAGCGCCACTATCTCCCGGGGGTCGTCGCTCCTCAGCTCGGGGTACTCCATTGCCTCAACCCTTACCCCTCTTATCCCCTCAAGCCCCTGAAGAAACTCTCTGGCCTTGTTCCTGTTTGAAGTGACAATCAGAATTTCACTCATCTGAGAGGCACCCCGCAATTGCCTTCTTTATTTTCTCCTCATCACCAGTGTCCAGCATTCCCATCGCGAACCCTTCTCTTCCCCCTCCCCTGCCGCCGAGCTTCTTGGCGAGGCATTTGAAAAGCTCTCCCGCGTCAATTCCTGTTTTTTCTCCTGCCAGTATAATTGCTTCGCAACCCTTTTCCTCTCTCTTGTTCATTGCGCACACAACTGCCCTGTCTTTTTTCAGCCTGTTTGCCTGCTCAATAAGCTGCTTTTTCTCAAAGTTCTCAAACGAGCAGAAAAGCACGTCAGCCTTTTCTGATGGAATAACCTCTGGCTCTGGCTGAAGCAAGGACTGAAGCCTTCTCACCTCGTTTCTCAGCCGTTTTTCCTCTGAGGCAAGCCTCTCAGCTCTCTCAACAAGCCTGGGCCTCTCTGTTTCCAGCGCGTCTTCAATCATCCTAAGCGCTCCTGCCATTGAGAAGAGCTCTTTAAGTGCGTCAACCCTGAATCTGACCTCGTACCTGCCGCTTCCGACTGAATTGTACCCTGTTATGAGAATGCTGCCTATTTCCCTCGTGTTGCTCACATGAGTTCCTCCGCATGCAGAGTAGTCAAATCCCCCAATCTCCACGACTCTTATTTTTTCGCTCTTCACTCTGTCAAGCCGGGTTCTTGCTTCTGGAAAAAGCTCTTTCACCTTGTCTCTTGGAACAACATGCTCAGCCACATTCAGCCCTTCCTGAATCTTCTTGTTTGCAAGCTCCTCTGCCTTGACCAGCTCCCTCCATGAGAGCTTCTTCGGAGTTGAGAGAAAGAGAGAGGACTCCTCTGTGCCAAGCGAGACCTTCTCAACACTGGCCTCTTTCAGTGTTCTCAGGATGCACTGAAACAGGAGGTGCTCCCCGGTGTGCATCCTGCTCAGCTTTCTTCTTCTCTCCTGGTTTATCTCCTGCACCACCTCTTCTCCCTGCGCGAGCTCGCCCTTCAGAGGCCTTACTTTGAGAAGCACCCTTTTCCCATCCTTGTAGGCCTCAACAACCTCTCCCTCAAACGACTCGGAAAAAATCCTTCCTGTGTCGTGGGGCTGGCCTCCTCCCCCTGGGTAGAACAGGGTCTTGTCTAGCTCAACAATCACAATTCCTTTTTCCTTGTCCAGCGACGCAACCCTTGCCTTTTCTGGTTTTGCCGTGTAAGCCATCATTGACCCCTGATGAATTCGCTCCATCCTTGCGAGTCCCTTTCTCTGTTGTCGTAAAGGGTTTTCCTGTACTCAATCACTATGCAGTCAGTTAGTGCCCTGAACACATGAAATATTTTCTTGTCAATTTCTATGACTGCTTTTTCAGGAACAATGCGGGACGAGCTTGTCATGTTCCTCTTGT
>CAYVGP010000057.1:0-7096 GCA_964451135.1 uncultured Methanosarcinales archaeon | reverse complement strand
GCGAAGCCATCTGACCCATTCAAGGCGCTGGAGGAAACAGGGCTTGACGCGAAAAAGAAGGCGAAAGCTGCTGGAAAAAAGAGCGTAAAAACTCCTGCGAAAAAGGAAGAAAAGGAACAGTTTGACCCATTCAAGGCGCTGGAGGAAACAGGGCTTGTGAGCAAAGGCGTGCTCAAGGATATTGCTGGGGAGGGAAAGGGAACAAAGCAGGAGAAGAAGGATGCGAAGAGCCGGAAAGCAGAGAGGCCCAAAGAAGACGTGTTCAAGGCGCTTGAGGAAAGAGTCATCAAGGAGCCAGGGGCGGAAAAGATAAAAGGAAGAAAAACAGGGCAGGGCAGGGCAAAGAGGAGCGCGAGGAAACCCAAAAAAGGATAACAGCCAGAGAGAATGAGAGTTCCAACACAGAGAAGGAAAAGAGGGATGATAGCAGGGCAGGTTGTCATTTACATAATGGGGATAGTTGTTGTTATGCTTGTCATAATCTACGGGTACAAGGCAATACAGGGCTTCAGGAAGCAGTCAGAGCAGATAGCCCTTGTGAGTTTTCAGAAGGACCTTGAGAGGAGCGTGGAGCGCATGGCGGGGGAGTACGGCTCTGTTGAGACAAAGAGCTTTGCCCTGCCTCCGGGCTTTGAGAAGCTGTGCCTCATAGACCAGTCAAAGGCAAGGCCTTCAACGCGCCCGGCTGAAATGCCGGGAGTGGTTTACGCATTGTGGGACAGCTCCACAGAGGACAACGCCTTCCTTGTCGGCAAAACCGTGCACCCCTTCTTCATCGGTGACAGTGAAACGCGAACCCCTCTCTTTGAGATAGGCTCAGGTTATGTGTGCACAAAGGGGGCCGCGGGAAGGATAACCCTCAGGATTGAGGGAGTCGGGAACAAGGCGAAGATTTCTTGACAATGAAAGCGAATAAAAAAAAGGCAATAAGCGCCTCTTTCAACTGGATATTCGTGCTCATCGTGGGAGCAATACTCGTAATATTCTTCTTGAGGGTTGTGGGCTCGCAGAAAGAAAAGGCAAGGCTTGAGCTTGAAACAGAGATGAGGAGCAAGCTTCAGAGCATCGCCTCAATAGGCCAGTCCAACAAGGACGCCACGTACGGCATACGCATACCCGAGGTTCCCCTTGAGTTCAGCTGCGACGGCCTCGTTGTGGGAACAAACAGCCTTAACCCCATAAAGCTGAGCCCCGGCTTCGCGCCTGACAGGATTATCGGGAAAAGAAACAAGATATTCGTGTTCTCAGCGGACTTTTCCATGCCGTTCTACGCTGGGAATGCTGAGTACATAATACCCGCTGACATGCGCTTTGTCATCATAAACGACTCAGCAAGCTCGGGATGGGCCTCCCAGATATACAATGATCCGAGAGAGGTGTCCCTGCCTGACAACGCCACAAAGGAAGCAGTAAGCTCGTGCTCTGAGCTGAGATTCAGAAAAGCGCCCTTAACAAGGATTGTGTTTTTTGATGGCTACGCAGACATCCAGCAGTGCGCCCTCAAATTAGCTTCTCTCGGAGACAAGGAGGTGACAGCAGTCAGGATTAGGGTGGCAGAGGGCGGCCTCGGCGGGGTGGGAGTGCTCACGTTTTACAGGAAGCAAGGGAACGCGTTTGTTGAGACAGGGGAAACAGCATACATAGGCAGGGCCATGCTGATGGGGGGCGTTGTCAGCACCAACCACAAGACCTACAACTGCGGGCTTAAGAGGGCTCTGGACAGGCTCAGCATCGTGGCAGAGGTGCAGGCAAGAAGGGTTGCGATGCTTTGGAACAGGCATTCAAGCGATAGCTGCGGGAACTACTACGACTCCGCAAAGGTGGAGGCGGTGGGGAACAACGCCGGCCCAATAAGCCTGGCAGGGCTTACGAGCCTTTACAGGGCCGCGAGGGAGCTTGAGAACAGCAACAGGCTGCTGGAGCTGAAGAAGGAGTCAAACTGCCCCCTGATGTACTGAGCAAAGAGGAAGCAGGACAGGTGGAAGAATTGAAGAGCAGGAGAAGAGGGAAAAGGGCCCAGATAGAGATGGGGGAGAGCGCTGCCGTGCTCTTCGTGTTCATAGTGCTGATAATGATAGGCATGGTTGTTTACGACCAGATATCAAGGTCCAAGATAAAGAGAATGAGCGAGGAGATTGTTTTCAGGGAGGCAACAGAGAAGGCGCAGCAGGCGTCTGTTCTTCCTGAGATATCCTGCTCGTCAGGAAACGTGCTTGTGTATGACTGCATTGACCTTGACAAGGTCTCTGTTTTTTACGACGTGAGCAGGGAGAAGGCCCTGCTCTATTTTGACATGTTCGGCTACGCAAACATAACCGTGAAGAGGCTTTACCCCGGCAGCGTTGAGAGCTGGCAGGTTTACTCAAGGGTGCTTCCGAACGCCACGAAAAGGATACGCAGCCAGATTCCTGTGTCCCTGCTCAACTACTCGAGGGATGAGGGGGAAACGTACTACTTGGGGGTGCTTGAGGTTGAGAGCTATTTCAGGTAGCAAGGGAAAGAGGAAAAGGGCGCAGACAGAGATTCTCGGCCTGGCTGTTGTTGTGCTAGTCATAGCATTTGCGGCATTGTTCTCGCTGAGGTTCTTCATCAACAGGGGAGAGGACTCAACAAGGGAGGACTACTTGGTTAGGGAGATGGGCGCAAAGTTTCTCACTGCCTTCTTCAAGACAACAACGGAATGCAGGCACCTCTCCATGACAGAGCTTTACCAGGACTGCGCGAGCTCAGCGAGTGCCGCTGGAGACATCGTGTGCGGCGGCAAAGGCTCCTGCGAGTTCATACAGGACGAGACAGAGGCAGCGCTGCGAAGCGTGCTTGAGAGATACAACAGAAAGAGGTACAGCTTCAACGCAACAACCCCCTCAAAAAGGCTTGTGTCAGCAGGCAACATGGGGAATTGCAGGAGCTACAAGTCAAGCATATACGCAATACCTGTGAGCCAGGGGACAAGCGTATTCGTAAAGCTTGACATCTGCAAGAGATAAAAGAAAAGAAGAAAAAAGAAGGCAGAAGCTCAGATAAGGCCGCCGAAAGTAATAATCAGGGGCGCAAACACAAGGGCGACGATGCTCATCAGCTTGATGAGTATGTTGAGGCTCGGCCCGCTGGTGTCCTTGAAGGGGTCCCCCACAGTGTCCCCCACAACAGCTGCCTTGTGCGCATCAGAGCCCTTTCCTCCGAGGTGGCCTGCCTCTATGTATTTCTTCGCGTTGTCCCATGCCCCTCCTGAGTTGGCCATCATCACTGCGAGCAGGAATCCTGTCACGATTGAGCCTGCGAGCAGGCCGCCAAGCGCCTCTGGGCCGAGCAGGAATCCCACGAGCAGGGGGACAATAACTGCCATGAGGCTCGGCAGAACCATCTGCTTGAGGGCTGCGTGCGTGGATATGCTGACGCACCTCGCTGAGTCAGGCTTTGCCTTGCCCTGCATGAGCCCCTTTATCTCGCGGAACTGCCTCCTCACTTCCTCAACCATCTGGTACGCTGCCTTCCCCACTGCGTTCATCGTGAGGGCTGAGAACACGAAGGGAAGAAGCCCGCCTATGAAGAGCCCCACCATCACTGCCGGGGAGGACACGTCTATTGATGAGAGCTTCACTGCCTGGGTGTAGCCCACAAAAAGCGCCAATGCAGTGAGGGCGGCGCTTCCTATTGCGAAGCCCTTGCCTATTGCAGCAGTGGTGTTGCCCACTGCGTCAAGCGCCTCCGCCCTTTTCCTGACGTCCTTGCCCAGGCCTGCCATCTCAGCTATGCCTGCTGCGTTGTCAGCAACAGGCCCGTAGGTGTCTGTGGCAAGGGTTATGCCAAGGGTGGAGAGCATGCCCACAGCAGCGATGGCTATTCCGTAGAGACCTGCAAACTTGTAGGCAAGGATTATTGCGGTTGAGACAGCCAGCACAGGGATTATTGTGGAAACCATTCCGACTGACAGCCCTGTGATGATGTTTGTGGCTGCGCCTGTTTCTGAGGACTTTGCAATGCTCTGGGCAGGCTTGTTCTTGTCAGATGTGTAGTACTCTGTGGAGAGCCCTATCACAACGCCTGCCGCGAGCCCCACCAGCGTCGCCCAGAAGAGGCTGAGCGAGCCCATGGTTGACTTCACTATGAAGAATGCCAAGACTGCCATTATCAGTGCAGCAGAGAGTATTCCCCTGTTCAGCGACTTGTGCGGGTCGCTGTCCTTTCCCCCGACGAAGAAGGTGCCTATTATTGAGGCGACTATTCCCGCAGATGCGATGTAGAGGGGAAGCTTTATACCTGCTGAGGCAGCGAAGAGCCCTGTTCCGAGCACCATCGCAACGATTATTGAGTCCACGTAGCTCTCAAAGAGGTCCGCCCCCATTCCTGCCACGTCCCCGACGTTGTCCCCGACGTTGTCTGCTATGACTGCCGGGTTTCGGGGGTCGTCCTCAGGGATGCCTGCCTCAACCTTTCCCACAAGGTCAGCGCCAACATCCGCAGCTTTTGTGTAGATTCCTCCCCCCACCCTTGCAAAAAGGGCGATTGAGGATGCGCCGAAGCCGAAGCCGTAAATCACGCTCGGGTCGTTGAAGGCGATGTAGAGAAGGGAAACTCCGAGAAGGCCGAGTCCGACAACTGAGAGCCCCATCACTGCGCCGCTGCCGAACGCTATCTTCAGCCCTGAGGCAAGGCTTTTCTCGCAGGCCTCAGCAGTCTTGCCGTTGGATGACGTCGCAACCCTCATGCCTATGTTCCCTGCAAGGGATGAGAACAGGGCTCCGACAAGAAAGGAAACAGCGATTCTCCAGTCGTTAAGCGCGAAGCCGAGAATAAGGAAAAGCGCAATCGCAAAAACAACAAGGACCCTGTATTCCTTGTTCAGAAAGGCCATCGCCCCCTTCTTTATCTCAGCGCTTATTTCCCTTACCTTCTTGTTTTTCTCTTTTATTTTTGAATTCCTGTAGGCTGTGTAGCCTGCAAAAGCAATGCCCAAAAGCGAAATGACCAGGGCAGTCAGTGCAAAATCCATTTTCACTACCTCCTTTGTTATTGAAAGTCCCGCGGGTTTCCAAGCCCGAAAAACCGCTGCAAGTGAGAGGAGCGCGAGAGCGCAGAACCCAAGTCCGCGTATGGCTCCGAACAGCGGGTTTTGGTGAGTGCCAGCACGCAACCAAGGAACCCCCTGACGCAACAGTTTCTAGGGGTGCACAAGAAGGCATTAATAAAGTTTTCGACGAGACAAGCGCTGCTAAGAATTAGGTTGCGGGGTTTTGCCCAGCTTTTTCTTCAGCATTTCAAGCACGTAGTCTGAGACGTAAAGCCTCGGGCTTCCCCCTTTCGCCACTATCTCCTTGACAGCAGAGGAGCTGAGGTAGAAGTATTTCTTGTCTGTCATCAGGAAGATTGTCTCTATTTCGGGAAGCATCTCTGAGTTCATTACAGCCATCTGGAACTCGCGGTCAAAGTCAGAAACAGCCCTGAGAGCCCTCACAACCAGGGCGCAGTTTTTTTTCTTTGCGTAGTCAATCAGCAGGCCGTCAAATGAGTCAACCTCTACGTTTTTCAGGCCCTGTGTTTCGCGCCGGAGCATTTCCACTCTTTCGTTTAGTGTGAAAAGGGGCTTTTTTTCGTGGTTTGACAACACTGCGACTGTCAGCTTGTCGAACAGCCTTGAGGCGCGCAGAATTATGTCTGTGTGCCCTTTTGTGACCGGGTCGAAGCTTCCCGGGTATATTGCTTTTCTTCGCAGCATTTATGTGCCTCCATATTACCTCAACCTGCTTCCTCAGGGAATCCAGGGATCCGACGTTGTTAATCACAAAGTCGTGGCTCGGCGGCTTTTCCTCGTACTGCATCCTCCTGCTTATGTCCCTTGAGGCGAAGCCCTTCTTCAGCAGCCTCTTTGCCCTCTCAACCTTCGGCGCATAAACGTATATTACCTTGTCTGGCCTTATGTCAAGTGAGGAGGGAAGAGGTATCTCCACAACGTTTATCTTTTCTGGTTTTAAAAGTTTGCGTATTTCATCCTGGATAAGGGGATGCATGATGCTGTTAAGGGTTGAGAGGCGTATTCTTGAGGAAAAGGCCTCCTCTGCCAGCTTTGCCCTGTCAACAGAGCTGCCTGAGAAGATCCCCCTGCCGAACTCCCTCAGGAGCTCTTTTTTGACTTTCGCAGTCTTCAGCAGCCTGTGCCCGATCTTGTCAGCGTCAATCACGTTCGCCCCGAGCTGGCTGAAAATGCTGCCAACTGTGCTCTTTCCTGACGCTATTTTTCCTGTGAGTGCGACAATCATTTTACCATCCTTTCACAAAACAGCATTCCTCAGTGCCTGCACAGCTTCTGCAGGGCTGAGGCCCTCCTTGTTTTTGAAGATGAAGCTTCCTGCAACGAGAACGTCGGCCCCTGCCTCAGCGCAGAGCCCGGCTGTCTCAGCGTTTATCCCGCCGTCCACCTCTATCATTCCATGGAACCTTTTTCTGAGCTCCCTTATCTTCCGGAGAGAGTCTTGGATAAAGCTCTGCCCCCCGAATCCGGGGTGGACAGTCATTACGAGGACGAGGTCCAGCGTGCCAAGAAAGGGAAACAATGCGCTGGGGCTCGTTTCAGGGTTTATTGCAATGCCTGCCTCAAAACCCGCTCCTTTCACAGCTCTCACAGCTTGCTCAACGTTGCTGACAGCCTCGTAGTGGAATATTATTCTCCGCACCCCTGCCTCTTTGTACTCATGAAGCAGGTCAAGGGGGTTTTCAACCATCAGGTGCGCTTCCATGAATAGCTTGGTTTTTAGGCATTTTATGACAGGAGGACCGAATGTGAGGTTTCTGACGAAGTGGCCGTCCATCACGTCAAGCTGGAGAAGGTCTGCTGTCTCAGCCCTTGAAACCTCTGACTGCAGGTTAGCAAGGTCCGCTGAGAGGATTGAAGCAGCTATTTTTACCGTCTTGTGGCTCATTTCGGAAAGAACATAAGTTTTGTTTAAAAGTCTTTCTCATTCCTCTGGGAGCAGAAAGCAAATATTATTAAAGCGCAGGAGGATATGGTTCTGGAGGAGGAAAATGGGTTGGCCTTTTGGGAAAAAAACAAGGAAACAAACAGTTAGGAGGCGGCTTCTCTTCTGCCTGGAAAAGTTGA
>CAYVGP010000056.1:0-7188 GCA_964451135.1 uncultured Methanosarcinales archaeon | reverse complement strand
ATTTTATATCTACATAAGAATACAGCAGACTAATGAACTTCAAGTGTATGGCATTCAGACATATACACTTCCGTTAACTGCAGGGAAAAAGCTGAGCAAGAACAGATAACAGTGGATTATGAAGGAAAAGGGAATTGAGATCTACGACATCAGGAAACAACAAAAACTCGCCGCTCAGCTATCCCCTCCTTAAAAGGCGAGATTTTGAAACAAACAAATCCCTGATTTGTTGTTCAGCAAACCAAAGGTTTGTTTGAATTTAAAATGAGATAGGGTGCACCCGGGCCGCGGGTCTGGCTCGCATTAGACCCGTAAAAATCCCGCACGAGATTTTCAATAATACGGCATTGGGGTTCATCACAACAATATTTATTAAACAATCCTCTTTCCGCTGACCAAGAATGGCGGAGAAACCCCTTGTCGTTGGTGTTCTGAAAGAGGTTAAGGAGGGGGAAAGCAGGGTTGCAGCCACTCCCTCAACTGTTGAGATTTTTGCGAAAAAAGGGCTTGCTGTCATGGTGGAGAAGGGGGCAGGAGAGGGCTCCATTATTTCTGACGGGGAGTACAAGAAGGCAGGGGCTGTGCTTGCTGATGCAGAGAAGATTTTCAGGGAAGCAGACATCATTCTCAGGGTTAACCCTCCCCAAGAACACCCAAAGACAGGTAAGAGCGAGGCAGGGATGATTAAAAAGGGGGCTGTGTGGGTCTCAATGCTCCACCCTGCAGAGGAAGCTGAGTCTCTCAGAATAATGGCAAAAAAAGGGGTGACATGCTTCTCAATGACCCTGATCCCCAGGGTTTCACGAGCCCAGAAAATGGACGCATTGACTTCGCAGGCAACTGTTGCTGGCTACAAGGCAGTGCTTCTCGGAGCCAACCACCTGAAAAAAATGATGCCCCTCACAATGACTGCTGCGGGAACGCTGAGGGCTGCGAAGGTTGTCGTGCTCGGCGCTGGCGTCGCGGGTCTGCAGGCAATAGCGACTGCAAGAAGGCTCGGCGCCCAGGTTGAGGCCTCTGACGTGAGACCTGCTGCGAAGGAGCAGGTGGAAAGCCTCGGCGCATCATTCATTGACGTCCCATTTGACAAGGACGCTGAGGACAAGAGCGGGTACGCAAAAAAGGTGAGCAAGGAGTTCCTTGAGAGGCAGGAAAGGGAGGTGGCAAAGCGCCTCAAAACAGCGGACCTAGTCATAACAACAGCCCTCATCCAGGGAAGAAAAGCTCCCCTGCTGATAAAGGAGGAGATGGTCAGGGGCATGCCCTCTGGCTCAGTAATTGTTGACCTTGCCGCGAGCAACGGGGGCAACTGCGAGCTCACAGAGGCGGGCAAGGTGGTGGTGAGGCACGGCGTGACGATAGTGGGCCACACAAGCCTTCCCTCCCTCGTCCCTGTGCACGCAAGCAGGATGTACGCGAACAACATCTGCTCCTTTACGGAGCTTCTTCTGAAGGAGGGAAGGCTGTCCATTGACACGAAGGACGAGATAGTTGCGGAATGCCTTGTGCTTGACAGGGGAAGGCCTGCTGAGAAGTGGAAGGGCGTGATTGAGGGGGGCAACTAAGATGGACGCGATAGAGCTTGCAACTGTGTTCATACTCTCAATGGTTGTTGGGTACGAGTTAATTACCAAAATACCTCCCACGCTACACACTCCCCTCATGTCAGGGACAAACGCAATCTCAGGGATAACCATCGTGGGAGCACTCCTCCTCATTCACAGCAGCAGCGCCCCCTATGCGCAGGCGCTCGGTGTTGCTGCATTGGTCTTTGCCGCAATCAACGTCGTGGGGGGCTTTGTTGTCACAGACAGGATGCTCAAGATGTTTTCAGTTAAGGGGCGGAAAAAATGAACACTCTTGTGGAGGTGCTTTACCTTGCCGCATCCGTGCTATTCATAGCAGGCATAAAACTGCTGACAAGGGTCAAGACAGCGAGAAGGGGCAACCTCCTCTCATCCCTGGGAATGCTGATAGCGATTCTCGCCACCCTTTACCTTGCCGCTGGCTCAGGGAAGAAGCCTGACTGGGGGCTTATTGCCGCAGGGGTTGCTGTTGGCAGCGCCATAGGGGTTTTTTCTGCACTCAAAGTGAAGATGACTGCCATGCCCCAGATGGTTGCGGCATTCAACGGGCTCGGAGGCGGCGCTTCAGCTATAGTGGCCCTTGTTTCTTTTCTGTATGACAAGACAGTGCTCTCTTCACCCGAAAGGTCGGGAATCGCCCTTGCCTCAATGGCCATAGGAAGCCTGACGTTCTCCGGGAGCTTCATTGCCTTTGGCAAGCTTCAGGGAATTGTTTCGCCAATGCCCATAAAGTTCAGGTTCCAGCACCTCCTCAACCTCCTGCTTCTAATAGCGATAGTTGTTTTGGGAACAGGGGCTGCCTCGTCATATCTCATGCTCGGCCCTTCCTCGGCAGTCTTCATCGCTGCAAGCCTCATCCTCGGGATTCTCCTTGTGATCCCCATCGGGGGCGCGGACATGCCTGTTGTGATAGCCCTGCTCAACGCCTACTCAGGCCTGGCTGCTTCTGCGGCCGGCTTCGTGCTTAACAACACTTTACTGGTAATCAGCGGGGCTCTCGTCGGGGCATCAGGATTGATACTCACTGCAATAATGTGCAGGGCGATGAACAGGTCCCTGACAAACGTGTTGTTCGGCGGTTTGGGGGGCGAGCCGACCGCAAAGGGGAAGGAGGAGGGGTACGCATCAGTAAAGGAGTGCTCCTCAGAGGAGGCTGCCCTGCTCTTTGAGTCAGCGCAGAAAGCCGTTATAGTTCCGGGCTACGGCATGGCGGTGGCGCAGGCGCAGCACGCTGTGAGGGACCTTGCGCAGGCGCTTGAGGACAAGGGCATTAGGGTTCTTTTCGCAATCCACCCTGTCGCCGGCAGGATGCCGGGACATATGAACGTTCTGCTTGCAGAGGCAGACATACCCTACGACAAGCTGAAGGACTTGGATGAGGCAAACAGGGAGTTTAAGAACGCGGACATAGCCCTTGTTGTGGGCGCAAACGACGTTGTGAATCCTGCGGCAAGCAGGGACAAGGGAAGCCCGATTTACGGCATGCCGGTGCTTAACGTCAACGAGGCAAAGACAGTCATTGTTGTCAAGAGGAGCCTGAGCCCGGGCTTTGCCGGGGTGAAGAACGAGCTGTTTGAGGCAGACAACACATTAATGCTCTTTGGCGATGCCAAGGAAAAGATAAGCGAGATTGTGAAGGAGCTCAATGAGATATGAGGTTCTTCTTATTCTTCAGGAACCAGCCTTATGAGTGTGACAGTGTTTTTGGAGCCGAGCCTCATTGGTGGGCCCCATGTCCCAGTGCCCGGGGAAACGTAAATCTTCATCCCCTTGTGCTCGCCAAAGCCGGATGAAACCTTGTAGAACATTTTCACAACAAGGTTGAAGGGGAACACTTGGCCCGCGTGGGTGTGTCCTGAGAGCTGCAAATCAACCCCGGCCCTTGAGGCATCTTCAAGGCCGACAGGGGCGTGGTAGAGCAGCACAGCAGGCTTTTTCTTGGAAATCCTCATCCTGCTTATTTCCCTGTTTGTTCTTGAGTCATCAGGGGGGTGGCTTACTCCAATAACCTGCAGGCCTAGGCAGTCCTCTTTCTCGTTTCTGAGAACCCTTAGCTTTGTGTTCCTCAACAGCCCAAAAACCTCCTCAAGCCCGTAGTAGTTCTCGTGGTTGCCTGTGACGTAAAACGCCTTTGCTGTTATGCGGTTGAGGGGCTCAAGGTCTTTCCCGCTCAGGTGCCTTGAGCTGTCAATGAGGTCTCCGGTTATGACAACAATGTCAGGGTTGAGCGAGTTTGTTATGCCAACCGCCCTGGACAAGTACCTTTTTTCGTGAACCGTGCCGAGGTGCAGGTCCGAGAGGTGCGCTATTGAGAGAGGCCTCTTCAAGCCACGGAGAGGCACAACAACCTCTTCCGAGTTAATCTTGGAGGCATTGAAGGTTGCATATGCTGAGAGAGCAAGGGAGAGGAGAAGCCCCGCCTTAGTTATCAGCGCGGACTCTGCCGGAAACACTGATGAGAGCAGCACAGCAGCCAATGTAACGGAAAATGCAATGAAAACAATGCCCAGCCATTCTGATGAGAGCAGGTAAAGGACTTTTGAGAACAAGGAGGGGGCTGTTCTTTCCAAGAAAGCTGAGAGCGGGAAAAGAAATACAAGCAGGAATATCAGGGCAATGTGCCCTGGCTGAATCTGTTTCCCGAAGGACTCCATCAGTTTTGAGAGAACATAATAATGCATCCCGAAGTATATGGCTGCGAAAAGCGTGAGAAACAGAGCAAAGCTGTAAGTGCGTTTCATCCCTTGTGGCTCTTTGGGGGTTGTTAAAAAATCTTGTGCTTTTTACTCAGAAAAAAAAGGGAGTTAGCTGGCGCAAACTTTTTATATGCAGCAAAAATTTTCTTTTGCGGTGAGTGAAATGAGGACTGTTTTCTGGAATGTGGACACCCAATACGACTTCATGAGGGATGATGAGAGCTTTAAGGGAGCCCTGCCTGTCCCGAACGCAAGGGAAATAGAGCCTGCGCTTGAAAGGCTCACAAAGTTAGCAAAGGAGAAAAACATAAGGGTTGTCAACACCGGTGACTGGCACACAGAGAACTCTCCGGAAATATCCGGCAATCCTGATTTTATCACCACATTCCCCCCTCACTGCCTCCAGCACACAAAGGGGGCTGAGTATGTGCCTGCAACAAAGCCTGAAAGCCCTTACGTTATTGACTGGCAAACCAAGGACTTTGACGAGGGCAAGGTTAGGGAGCACAGGAACATAGTGATTTACAAGGACAGGTTTGACGTTTTTGAGGGCTCTCCCCACACTGAGAGGGTTCTGCGCATTCTGGGGCCTGAGCAGGCAGTTGTTTACGGCGTTGCCCTGAACGTCTGCGTTGACTGCGCTGTGAGGGGGCTTCTCAGGAGGGGAATCAGGGCGGTTGTGGTGATGGACGCTGTGAAGGAACTCCCCAATATTCCGAAGGAAGAGATTATTGCAGGCTGGCTTGACAAGGGCGCAGCGCTCGCCGTCTCAGGGGACAAGGAGCAGGAGACAGCAATAGCCGGGACAAGAGTCGTTGCAAAGCCTGTCGCGTATTTTCTCTGAGCAACTGGACCTGACAGCGCGGCTTCCCCGAAAAAAACAAAAAATGGGCATACCAATGCAAACACATAACCTCTGGGCATTTGATTATGCCGGGTCTGCGGAAACAATAAATATGGGTGCCCATTCTTTTGGGTTATGAAGGAAGAAACAAGGCAGGAATACGAGAAGCTGAGAAAAAAGTACGAGCTTCCGGAGTACGAGAAGTTTGACTCAGAGTTTGAGATTCACAGCATAGACTGCCAAAAGTTCCTTCTCAGGGAGATAAGAAGAAAGATCCAGGACATCTTGGATTACTACGCGAAGCTGATTGAGGGACTGCTTCAGCCAGACACAACCATCACCAACCTGTACGAAGTCAAGTATTTGAGCGAGGAAAAAAAGCAGGATGTATATAACGCCTACAGGGACATAATGAGTCTTTTCAGGGATGCTGCGTTTGTGGGCATCTACAACAAAGAGGATGAAACAGCGGAATTCATCAGGAAGGTGTGGGACAAGTGGCCTGGGATAAAGAAAAAGCTGAGGGAGATAGTCAGGATGATGAGGGACTCTTGGAGCGACGAATCAACAGCAAGCGAGAGCTTGGAGTACTTCGGGTGATAACATGAACATAGTGCTTATGGGGCCCCCGGGTGCAGGGAAGGGCACTGTGGCGTTTGCCTTGTCGCAAAAGCTGGGCATACCCAGCCTCTCCACAGGGGACATGCTGAGAGAAGAGGTGAGAAACAGCACAGAGCTGGGGAAAAAAGCTGCCGCTTACATGGAGAAGGGGCTTCTTGTCCCAAACGAGCTTGTTACCTCCATAACCCTTAACAGGATTGCAAGGGACGACTGCAAAAGTGGCTTCTTGCTGGACGGGTTTCCAAGAACAATGGAGCAGGCAGAGGCGCTTGACAAGGCAGCGAGGATTGACGCTGTGCTCAACCTGGTTGTTGACGACGATGTTGTCATAGACAGGATAACGAACAGGCTCACCTGCAGGGCCCACGGCCACGTATACAACAAGAAGACCATGCCGCCCAAAAAGGAGGGCGTGTGCGACATTGACGGAAGCGAGCTCTACCAGAGAGAGGACCAGAAGCCGGAGGTCGTGAAGGAGAGGCTCAGGGTTTACAAGGAGCAGACAGAGCCCCTTGTTGAGCACTACCGGAACAAGGGAGTGCTTGTGGAGATTGACGCATCCAAAAGCCCGGAGGAGGTCGTTGAGGCAGCTATTGGGGCGTTGAGGCAAGCTCCCTGAGCGCTGCTGTTGCGTATGAGCCCTTGGGAAGAAAAAACCTCACAACCTGCTTCTTCTTTCCCTTGAATATATCGTCATCTTCCAGGGGGCCTATCTCCAGCTCCTTTATCTCCTGGTAAAGCGTTCTTGAAGCGCCTTCCATGCTGAGGCCGTGGAGCTGGGGGATGATGAAGTCCCTCGCAGTTATCCCCTCTTCCTTCAGAATTGCCTTGTAAACACTCTCAACACCCCTGTCTTTTATCTCTGAGCCGAACCCTATCATGGGAAGCTCTGCGTTCTGCTTCTGCCTTTTTGCAAGGATTTGCGCTGCCCTGTTCCATAGCAAGCTCTGGTATGAGTGCAGATAAAGCCTGAGGAGCCTTTTGGGCAGCTTGAGGATGGCTGAAAGGGGGTTCTTTGGGTTGCTGTCAAGGGCTTCCTTCACTGCCTGATGTTCGGCTGCAAGGAGTTCTGCCGCCTTTTTGAAGTCTTTTTTCACAAGCTCTTTTCCGATTTCCGCGTTTCTTTTTTTAGCCCCGAAGCGCTGCTCGTCAAAGAGGTTCAGGAAGGTTTTTTTTGGTTTGAGTTCTTTGTCAAGGTTCCTGACTGTTATTATGAATGAGTTGCCCTGGTGCATTCCGAGTGAAAGTCGCTCAGAGCCCCTTCCAAGATGAATAAGTTTCAGGTTTCTCAGGGAGAGGTTTCTTTTGGGGCCGTTTCTTATTGAGAGGAACTGGGTGGTTACTGCGAAGCTGTCCTTTAGCCCGCAGTAGTTTATGTTCTTCTCACTGGCGCCGAGTTTTTTTGCTATGATGGAGACTGCCTCAAAGGTGGAGAGCTGCC